>SLSL01000223.1 GCA_007130465.1 Halanaerobiaceae bacterium
CGCCTTTGGTAAAAAAGAAGATATTTCTGTCCATATTCATTTAGCCCTGGCTGCAAAAGCAACAGGTAAACCAGTTGCTTTAATCTATAATCGGGAAGAATCAATGATAGCCCAGTCCAAAAGACATCCAATGATTATTAGACATAAAACAGGAGTAACAGATGATGGCAGATTAACTGCCTGGCAGACCACTTTAATTGGAGATACAGGAGCCTATGCATCCAGTGGAGTAGCCGTAGTTCACAAAGCACTATATCATTGTACTGGACCCTATATTGTCCCGAATGTAAGAGGTGTAAGTTATACAGTTTATACAAATAACACTTATTGTGGTGCTATGCGTGGTTTTGGTGCAACGCAGATGGCTTTTGCCTATGATTCCCAGATGGATATAATTGCTGATGAATTAGATATGGATCCAGCTGAATTCCGGTATAAGAATGCCTATAAACCAGGCTCAACTACCCCAAATCAGCAGGAATTGAATGAAAGTGTTAATGTTAGAGAAACTATAGAAAAAGTAAAAGAATTATCTGGCTGGAAAGGGGCTGATACTGATGCTTAAAAAAGGCCGTGGTTTAGCAACTATAATGTTTGGCTTCGGTTATGGAGAAGGCTTTCCAGACCATTCAATAGCTGAAATTGAGTTTACAGAAGATAAGATATTAATCAGAACTTCAGCCGCCGATGTTGGCCAGGGTGTACAGACTATAGTTACCCAGATTGCAGCAGAGGTATTAAAAATAAGTCCTGAATATTTTGAAATAGTTGAAGGAGATACTCATACAACTCAGAATGCTGGTTCAACTTCAGCAACAAGACAGACTTTCTTTACAGGGAATGCAGTTAAAGAAGCTGCTGAGGACCTCCTGGGTAATATTTATCACCATGCCAGTCAGCTCTTTACAACTAACCACCCGGAAATGGGAGTTAAGGATGGTAAGATATACCCACATGAAGATCCTGAAAAAGAGTTGACTTATTGGGAATTAGCAAGTAAATTAAAAGAAAATAATATTGAACTTAAAGGGAGAGGCACCTTCTTTCCTAAAACTTATAAGCCTGATCAGCGTACCGGTGAGTCCAAGAGAGTCTATGTCGGATATACTTTTGTTTCCCAGGTGATTGATCTATTTGTAGATATTTTAACCGGAGAGGTTATTGTAGATAAAGTTCATACAGCTCTTGATGTTGGAAAAGCTATTAATCCACAGGGAGTAGAAGGCCAGATTGAAGGGGGGACAGTTCAGGGACTTGGCATGGCACTAATGGAAGAACAGGTAATTGAAAATGGTTTTACAATCAATGCAGATATGAGTCGTTACCTGATTCCTACTTCAGTCGATAGCCCTGAATTTCAGTCGGTCTTAATTGAAAGAGAAGATACTGATGGTCCTTATGGTGCTAAAGGAATTGGAGAACCCTGTACTATAGCAGCAGCTCCAGCTATTGCCAACGCTGTCTATAATGCAGTTGGAGTAAGAATCAAAGATCTACCAATTACGCCAGAGAAAATTAAAGCAGAATTAGCAAAAATAAAAGATTAGAATACTTGATTTATATAATATAAGGAGATGATGTTAATGGTTGATTTAAGTTTGAAATTATTTGGAACAGAATTTAAAAATCCTGTAATGCCTGCTGCTGGTCCGCCGATAAAAGATGCAAAACTAGCTAAAAAGGCTGCAGAAGGTGGCGCAGGCGCAATTGTAACAAAAACAATATCTGTTGAAGCTGCTCAGGTACCAAGGCCTAATATGGCTTCAATCCGTGGAGGCTTTATGAATACTGAGCTCTGGTCAGAAATGAGTCCAGATCAGTGGCTTGATCATGAATACCCTGAGATAGCTAAACTTGGCTTACCAGTAATTGTAGGGCTCGGTTATTCTGCTGATGAAATAAAAGAACTGGCAGCAAAGGTTGAACCATATGCCGATGCACTTGAATTATCCACTCACTATTTAGGAGATGACCCCACGCCAGTTATAGAAAGTATTAAGGCAGCTAAAGAAGCTTCAGATCTGCCAGTCTGGGTAAAATTAAGCCCGCAGATTGATATTCCCAAATTTGCTAAAGCTGCTGAAGAAGCAGGGGCAGATGGCCTGGTCTTAATTAATTCCTTTGGACCAACAATAGATTTTGACGTTGAAGATGGTCGCCCACTAATGGGTAGTGCCAATGGTTTTGGCTGGCTATCAGGACCAGCAATCTTCCCACTGGCTTTAAGAGCAGTCTATCAGGCTGTAACCAGTGTTGATATACCGGTAATCGGTGTTGGCGGTATCAGCAATGGAATAGATGCAATCAAGATGATTATGATGGGGGCCCAGGCTGTCCAGGTATGTACAGCTCCAATCGTTAAAGGTCCAGAAGTATATGGCAAGATAGTCAAAGAAATGGAAGAGTTTATGGAAGAACACGGTTATTCATCTCTGGATGAAATAAGAGGTATGGCTATAGAAGAGATGTATAGCGAAGATAAATTTGAAACAGTAGTCCCAGAAGTAACTGAAGAAAATTGTACAACCTGTATGCTCTGTATTGAAAGCTGCGTTTATTATGCAATCGAGCTAGATGAATCAGAAGAATTTATAAAAATTGATCCTGAAAAATGTGCAGGCTGTGGCTTATGTGTGACTAGATGTAATTTCGACGCTTTACATTTACCTCCTCAACAGTAGGATTTGTTTAATATGAATAAATCACTATTAAAAGTTGCTAGAGGAGAAGAGAAAGCCGATCTAGTTTTAAAAAATGGTAAAATAGTTGATTTATATAATTGTGAAATAATTGAAGCTGATTTAGCAATAAGTGCAGGAATAATTGTAGGTCATGGAGAATATAAAGGCAGAGAAGAAAAAGATTTAAAAGGTAAATATATTCTGCCAGGCTTTATCGATGCCCATCTCCATCTTGAAAGTTCAATGGTTGAGCCGGCAGAATTTTGCCGGCTTGCTATTAACCGGGGGACATTAACAGTAATAGCCGATCCCCATGAAATTGCCAATGTAACAGGAATTGAGGGGATTAAGTATTTTTTAGATCAGGGCAAACAACTTCCCTGGAATTTTCACCTAATGCTTCCCTCCTGCGTTCCAGCTACTGAGGCAGAAACTACAGGAGCTAATTTAACAGCAGATGCCCTTTATGCTCTTATTGACGAACCAGGTATCTTTGGCCTGGGCGAGATGATGGATTACCCAGGAGTTATTAAAGGGAGCGATACAGTCTGGGACAAGCTAGAAACCTTTAAAGACTATTTTATAGATGGTCATGCTCCAGAAGTTGCTGATAAAGATCTCAATGCCTATCTATTAGGGGGAATTCAGGCTGATCATGAATGTACAACAGCCAAAGAAGCCAAAGAAAAAGCTGCCCGAGGTATGTATATTATGATCAGAGAAGGTTCAGTTACTAAAGATATGGAAGAACTATTACCTGCAGTTAGCGATATAAATAATTGTTCATTTATGCTGGCCACAGATGATAGGCATGCCGATGATCTTCTATTAGAAGGCCAGATAGACCATCTTATCAGAAGGGCAATCGAATTAGGAGTAGAGCCAATCAAGGCATATCGCCTGGCTACTTTAAACCCAGCAAAAGCTTTAGGCTTAGAAGATAGAGGCTCTATCAGTCCAGGGAAAAGAGCCGATCTGGTAATAGTAGATAATCTTGAAGAAGTAAAAATATCTGAAGTATATAAAGATGGTGAGCTTATTTCAAAAGATTATGAGGCCCTCAACTTCCCAGAGATAAATAAAAATACTGAAATTTATCAGAATGTTATTGATACTGTAAATATCGCTGAACTGAATAAAGAAGATTTCTCTTTGCCCCTTGCTAAAACCTATCGTGTAATTGAAATAATTGAAAACCAGATAATCACCAGAGAAAGAAAGATTGAAAGAGAACCTGGGGAAAATCCAGCAGACTTTTTAAAAAGAAATAATTTAACAAGAGTTGCAGTTATTGAGAGACATAACGCTACTGGTAACATAGGTTTAGGACTTATTAGTGGTTTAGATATTAAAAAGGGAGCAATAGCTAGCTCTATTGCCCATGACTCTCATAATATTATTGTAGCAGGTAAAAATAGAGGAGATATGTTAGCTGCTGTTGAAAGACTTGAAGATCTCTCAGGTGGTCAGGTTGTTGTATCTGAAGGCCAGGTAATAGCTGAGTTGCCATTACCGATTGCAGGTTTAATGTCTGATTTATCACTTGAAGAGGTATCTAAAAGATTAAAAAGCCTGGACAAAGCAGCAGAAGATATCGGCATTAATATAAAAAGTCCATTTATGGTACTGGCATTTCTAGCGTTACCAGTAATTCCAGATATTAAGATTACTGATAAAGGTTTATATGATGTTAAATCTTCAAAACATATAGATTTAACCTTAAATTAAATAACATTAAAGGAGGTGTTGAATAGAAATTAATATAAGATATACTTAAACTAATTTTATTGGTGTAATGGACAATACAAGGAGGTAATAAAAAAAGATGGCAAATGATCGTCAGGTAGAACCGGCTAAAGAAGGTTTTTTTAATGACGTTTTTAAATTACGTGAAAACAACACAAATGTAAAGACAGAAATTATTGCAGGTATTACTACATTTATGACAATGGCCTATATTATATTTGTTAACCCTTCAATCTTAAGTGATGCAGGAATGCCATTTGAAGGTGTATTTATTGCAACTATTGCAGGTATAATACTCGGTACACTGGCAATGGCAATCTTAACTAACTATCCATTTGCTCTGGCTTCAGGAATGGGTCTTAATGCATTCTTCGCTTATTCAGTCGTTATAGGTATGGATGTTGCCTGGCAGGTAGCCTTAGGTATCATCTTCTTTGAAGGTTTATTATTTATAATATTAAGTGTTACCCCGGTAAGAGAGATGATAGTTAACTCGATTCCTATGTGTTTAAAGACCGGTATTTCAACAGGTATTGGCTTATTTATTGCTTTTATTGGTTTTCAGAATGCAGAAATGGTTGTTGGTTATGACGCCACATTAGTTACTATTGGAGAAGTTCTGTCTGGTCCTGGTTTAGTTGCAATGGTAGGACTTATTCTTTCAGGTATTTTATATGCCCTTAAAATTAAAGGAGCACTATTATGGGGTATCATAGGAGCCACGTTGTTTGGTTTTATTAACGGTGTAACACCTGCTCCTGAAGGAATAGTTCAAATGCCTTCATTTGCAGCCTGGAATGAGGTCTTATTTGAGCTTGATTTTGCTGCAGTCTTTGACTTTGGCCTGATTGCTGTAATTCTTTCATTCCTCTTTGTTGACCTTTTTGATACAGCAGGAACACTGATTGGAGTTAGTCAGCAGGCCGGTTATCTAGATGAGAATGGAGATCTTCCTAAAGCAAGTAGAGCTTTACTTGCAGATGCTATTGGTACTACCGGTGGAGCTCTATTTGGTACAAGTACAGTTACCACATATATAGAATCAGCTTCAGGTGTTGCTGAAGGAGGTAGAACAGGACTAACAGGTGTAGTTGTCTCAATATTATTCTTTATGTCCTTATTCTTTATGCCTATAGTTGGTATGGTACCAGCTGCAGCAACAGCACCAGCTTTAATAATTGTTGGTACTATGATGATGACCAACATAACTAAGCTAGACTGGGATGATTATACAGAAATACTACCAGCATTTATGACAATGGTAGTAATGCCTTTCACCTATTCCATCTCTGATGGTATTGCTGTTGGTTTTATAGTTTATCCATTGATTAAACTATTTACCGGTCAGGGTGAAGATGTCCACTGGCTTGTATACCTTTTAGGTGTTATTTTTGCAGCCTATTTTGTATTCCTCTAAAAAGTAAATACTAATATATAAATAAAAGAGCGGGGCCTCCCCGCTCTTTGCTAATATGAACGCTTGTAAGTTAAGCTAACATAGAATATAATAAAAGAGGAAGTCGAAAAATATTGCTACATATTTAAAGAGACCTGACGGTTACCCGACGGTTACCAAGTAGTATCTTTGAGCAAATTTCACAAAGTATTTTTAGATGCTATTTATAAAAAATTTAATAACTATTTATAAAGGGAACTGGCAAATAATCTAGAATAAAAATTATAATGGTAAGTAATATTATTTTTAAGCGAGGAGGGTATATTTTGGACGATAAATTCAAAGAGCTTAAAGAAAAACGTGAAAAGATTAAATTAGGCGGCGGTCAGAAGAGAATTGACAAGCAGCATGATAAAGGCAAATATACTGCCAGGGAGCGGATAGATATGCTTCTAGACGATGGCAGCTTCCAGGAGATTGGCATGTTTGTTAAACATAGAGTAGGAGATCTTGGCCTTGATGAAAAAGAAATACCTGGCGAAGGTGTCGTTACCGGGAGAGGAACAGTCAATGGCAGAAATATCTTTGTCTTTGCCCAGGATTTTACAGCCATGGGTGGCTCTTTAGGTGAGATGCATGCCAAAAAGATCTGGAAGATCATGGATCTGGCTGAAAAGGCAGGAGCACCACTAATCGGCCTTAACGATTCAGGAGGAGCCAGAATCCAGGAAGGTGTCCATTCTTTAAGCGGTTATGGCGGAATCTTCTACAGAAATTCCCGTAACTCAGGAGTAATTCCTCAGTTATCAGTAATACTTGGCCCATGTGCCGGAGGTGCAGTCTATTCACCTGCCCTGACAGATTTTATCTTCATGGTAGATAAAACAAGTAAGATGTTTATTACCGGGCCTCAGGTCATAAAATCTGTCACCGGGGAAGAAGTATCTGCTGAAGATCTTGGCGGCGGCATGGCCCACAACCAGTTCAGCGGGGTAGCTCATTTCCTCGATAATAATGAAGAAGCCTGCTTTGATAGAATTAAAAAATTATTATCTTTTATCCCTGATAATAATATGCAGTCACCTCCATTTAAAGAAACCTCTGATCCCCTTGATAGAACCGAAGAGACCTTAAGAACGACTGTACCAGAAGCACCAAATAAAGCCTATGATATAAGAGATGTTATAGAGTTAGTAGTTGATGACAAGGATTTCTTAGAAGTCCAGCCCTACTTTGCAACCAATATAGTAGTTGGCTTTGCCAGATTAGGTGGCCACAGCGTTGGAATCATAGCCAATCAGCCTAAGGTAAAGGCAGGCTGTCTTGATATAGATTCCTCAGATAAAGCAGCTCGTTTTATCCGCTTCTGTGATTCATTCAATATTCCCCTTCTAACCCTGACCGATGTCCCAGGCTATCTACCAGGTGTAGAACAGGAACATGGCGGAGTAATCAGACATGGAGCAAAGTTATTATATTCCTATAGCGAAGCAACAGTACCTAAGTTAAATGTCATCTTAAGAAAGGCATATGGTGGTGCCTATATAGCTATGAGTAGTAGCCACCTAGGAGGAGATTATGTCTTTGCCTGGCCACAGGCTGAAATAGCTGTTATGGGACCACAGGGAGCAGCAAATATCATCTATCGTAGAGAGATTAAAAATGCCGACAATCCTGAAGAAGTCAGGCAAGAGAAGATAGATGAATATAGAGAAAGCTTTGCCAACCCGTATCAGGCTGCAGCCCAGGGTTTTGTTGATGATGTAATCTTACCTGAAAATACCAGGCCAGAACTTATCAGGGCCTTAGAATCAATCAAAGAGAAAAAGGATGAATTACCAGACAAAAAACATGGTAATTTTCCTGTCTAAATATTTTCAAGAATTGAAAGGGGGAGAATATGTCACCTCTAGAATTAATCCGAGACGCAGAGGCTCTGGCAGAAATGACATTAGGTGAAACTTTGATTGCCGGGGTTCAGATAGCACTAGTAGGTATGATCGTTGTTTTTAGTATCTTATTTTTATTGATGATCTCAATCAAAATAATGGAAAGATTGGTCAATGGAAATAATGGAGATAAACCTGGCAAAAAAGCAAAACCAGCTCCAGAGAAGCAGGGCAAACCTCAGGCTCCAGAAGTTAAACCAGATAAAATTGATCCAGAAATTCTGGCAGTTATAACAGCTTCAATCCAAAGCTTTTATGGCCCGGATAAAAAGTTTAAGATTTTAAGAGTTAAAGATCATCAAGAAAAGATATCAGCCTGGGGCCAGCAGGTCAGAGGCGGTAGCAAGAAATAATTTGTTTTGTAGTTTTAAAATATCACAACAGGAGGAAATATCTTAATGAGCAAAAAGTTTAAAATTACAGTAGAAGGAAAAACATATGAAGTTGAAGTTGAAGAATTAGGTGTTAACAGTTCTTCTAATCCTTCACCTGCTCAAACAAGTCAGACAACTGAAAGAGTTCAGGCACCTACTCCTAAAAAATCAGCCGCAGGGTCTAAAAAGCAGCAGCCTGCAGCTACCGGTGGCGGGAATGTTGAAGCCCCAATGGCCGGTAAGATTATAGAAGTTAAGGTATCTCAAGGTGAAGAAGTAAATCAGGGAGATTTAATCGTTATTCTAGAAGCAATGAAAATGGAAAATGAAATATATGCTCCAGCAGCTGGCGAAGTAACAGAGGTTATGGTTGCTGCTGAAGATTCAGTCGATTCTGGTGATCCTCTTTTAAAGATAGAGTAGACCCAGTAAAAGGAGGTAGAGACTTTGTTTTCAACATTGGTTGACTTTTTTAGTGAATCAGGTGTAGCTCTGATTGGCTATAAAGAAATTATAATGATAATAGTGTCATTTGTACTATTATACTTAGGTATAGTCAAAAAATATGAACCATTATTACTCGTGCCGATAGCATTTGGCATGCTTTTAGTTAATTTACCAATGACAGGTTTAATGGAAGAAGCAACTTTAGATCAGCCAGCTGGATTATTTCAATATTTCTATATGGGCAATGCCCTAGGAGTTTTTCCGCCACTAATCTTTTTAGGCGTTGGGGCGATGACAGATTTTGGCCCCCTGATTGCAAACCCTAAAAGCCTGCTTCTAGGTGCAGCAGCTCAATTCGGCATCTTTGTAACTTTTCTTGGAGCAATTTTATTAGGATTTACAGGTCAGGCAGCAGCTCCAATTGGAATAATCGGTGGTGCAGATGGACCAACAGCCATTTATTTATCCAGTTTACTGGCTCCAGAATACCTGGGAGCAATAGCCATAGCGGCTTATTCATATATGGCATTGGTACCTGTTATCCAGCCACCAATCATGAAATTATTAACCAATAAAGAAGAACGACAAATTAAAATGGAACAGCTTAGACCAGTATCAAAAAAGGAAAGGGTTATTTTTCCTATTATGGTCTCTGTAATAGTTGTTTTATTAGTACCTGCGTCGGCCCCTTTAATTGGAATGTTAATGTTAGGCAATCTATTTAGAGAGGCTGGTGTAGTTGATAGATTAAGCAATGTAGCTCAGAATGCTCTGGTTAATACTGTAACTATCTTTCTAGGTGTCGCTGTTGGAGCCAGTGCTTCAGCAGATAGATTCCTCCAGACAGATACATTATTAATACTTGGCCTTGGAGTTGTGGCATTTACTTTTGGTACAGCAACAGGATTAATTCTTGCTAAAATAATGAATCACTTTAGCAAAAGTAAAATTAATCCATTAATAGGAGCAGCCGGAGTTTCAGCAGTTCCAATGGCCGCCAGAGTAGTTCAAAAAGTCGGCCAGCAGGAAAATTCATCAAACTTCCTGTTAATGCATGCTATGGGTCCAAATGTTGCCGGAGTAATAGGTTCAGCAGTTGCTGCTGGCGTCCTATTATCAATCTTCGGTTAAGTGATTAATATGGAAGTATATGCATTAGTTGGGCCTAGCGGTAGCGGCAAAAGTCATAGAGCCAGAGTCGTCGCCTATGATTATGATATTCCCTTAATCTTGGACGACGGTCTCTTAATCCAGGATGGCAAAGTAATCGGTGGTTCATCAGCTAAAAGGGAGAGTAGTAAGCTTGCTGCCATCAAAAGAGCTATTTTCCATCATTCAGATCATCTGCAGGAGGTAAAAAAGGCAATCAGAGAAAGTCAGGCCGATAAGATATTAGTCCTAGGCACCTCTGTTGAAATGGTCGAGAAGATAGTTTCCAGGCTGGACTTACCAGAAATTAAAGAAATGATAATGATCGAAGATATTGCTTCAGATGAAGAGATAGCCCGGGCTATTGAAACTAGAGCCCGGGAGAATAAACATGTAATTCCGGTTCCTACAATTGAAGTCAAGACCCAGTTTCTCGGTTATTTTATCGATTCACTAAAGGTATTATTTAATCGAGAAGAAGATGACCTGGCCAGAGAGAGCACAGTTGTTAGAGCCAGGTTCAATTATCTAGGCGGTCTGATCGTTTATAACAAAGTATTTAGAGATGTAGTTTATTATGTTTCAGATCAGGCAGATATAATCAGCCAACTCAGAAATGTTAGGATATTCAAAGAAGAAGATGGCATGACAATATATATTGTAGTTATAATCCAGTATGGTTATGTAATCCATGAAGCGCTAAATGACTTCAAGCATAAACTGGCCAATTCCCTGGAAAGTTTTACAGGAGTAGATGTAAAGGCTATTAATGTTGAAATAGCAGGCATGGAGGTTGATAGAGATGATCTCAGCAATAATTCTGGCAGCAGGTGAAGCTAGCAGAATGGGCAAACTTAAACAGCTATTGCCCTGGGAAGACAGCACCATCCTTGGAACAGTAATAAAAAATATCCAGGAATCTGAACTGGACGGCCAGGTCCGGGTAGTTTTAGGGGCTGAATCTGAACGGATCAAAGAAGAACTAGCAGATTATAACTGCCAGTTCTTAACCAATCCAGACTATACCCGGGGAATGTTCAGTAGCGTTATGACAGGCATTAAAAATCTCCCTATAAACACAACTGGCCTATTATTCATGCTGGCTGATCAACCTTTAGTAACTACCGATATTTACAACCAACTTATTAGTTATTTTAAGAAAGAAGAGCCCCTACTCCTGGTTCCAAGTTATAATCAACGCCGGGGCCACCCATTAATAATCTCATCCACCCTAATCCCTGAGATCTATAAATTAGGAAAAGATGGCGATCCTGAAGGTGGCTTAAGAGCCCTCTTAGATAAATATGAAGATGATATTGAATATTATAATGTCGATAAAGAAGGCGTAATTATTGATTTAGATTATTATGAAGATTACCAGAAATACCATTCAGATCATAATTCTTAAGGATGTGATACCTTGAGTCAATATAAAGTTAATTATAAAATCTGGTTAGAAAAAGAAGCTAAAGTCTTTGGCCAGGGTCCTAAAGAGATTCTCGAATTAATAGAAGAGACAGGTTCCCTACATCAGGCTGCCCAAAAGATGAACATGTCCTATAGTCAGGCCTGGAACCTAATCAAAACTTTAGAAGAGCGGCTTGGCTTTAAACTTATTTCAACCCAGGCCGGAGGCAGAGGTGGCGGCGGCTCCAGCCTGACAGAAGAGAGCCAGCAACTCTTAAAAAAATATTCCAGATTTATTCAAGAAGCAGAAAAGAGTTTAAAAGAAATAGAGGAGAAATTTTTTTAGATATCGTTATACAAACCCAGATATAACGAACAGGGGTATTCAGTGAAGGCAACTAATCAAAAGGCATGGAGGTAACCAATGAAAAGTCAGAGAAGATTAATAGATTTATGGGAGATTACTCCAGGCGAACTTAACTGGTTTATTGGGGCAGGTGGCAAGACGACTACAATAAATAGGATAGCCGCTGAACTCAATTATTGCAAGACCATAATCACTACAACAACAGCAATCTTAAAGCCTGAGACCATTCCCCATAGAGTAGCATTTATAAATAGTTATCAGGCTCTATATAATCAGATAGCTAAATATTCTCAGGCTAGCAATTCTAAGGCTAGCACCTTTAGGTCTGACAAACCTGGGTCCAGCACCTCTAAGCCCAGCAACCCTGGGTTCTGTACCTCTAAGCCCAACACCCCTGGGTCCAGCACCTCTAATCCAGGAGCATTGGTCCTGGCATCAGCCCAGAAGCAACATCCCTTAAATACTCTAAAAGGTGAAAAGCTAACTGGCATAAAGCCAGAATGGCTGACAGAGGTTGTTAAAGAGTTCCCGGATTTTTATTATCTAATAGAGGCTGATGGGGCAGCCAATCGACCGATAAAAGTCCCGGCAGACCATGAACCTGTTCTACCAGAAGCCATAGATAATTTATTTCTGCTTCAGGGATTAAGCTCATTCACTAGGGCATATAATAAAAATATAGATAAAAGAATCATGCATCGAGCAGAATTATTTATGAATAACAACAAAAAACAGGATATCAGCAAAAAGCTATCTCTTTCTAGCTATAGAATGCTTTTTAGCCCACGATATTGGGGTTATAATAGATTTAAAAGTGCCAGGCAGATAAGATTTATCTTAACCCAAACCAACAGCGGTATTTTAGGTTTTTCGCAGTCTCTAGTTGAACATCTATTTAAAGAATATATTAAATTGAATAATTTAAAATCAATTACTGCAGTCAATTATCGGAAAGAACCAGAAGTAATCTATCATATTGATAGAGAGGAGTATCTTAATAGTGGATATACCAAACTTAAAAGATATTAAAGTTTTGCTAAAAGGCGGTGGAGACCTGGCCTCTGGAATAGGCTATAGATTAAATAGGGCAGGTTTTAAGCTGTTAGTCGTTGAAAAGCCAGAACCAACAGCAATCAGAAGGACTGTCTCCTTTGCCAGTGCAGTTTATCAGGATAGGCTGGAAATCGAAGGGGTTACCGGTAAAAGAGCAAGAAATTTTGAAGAGGTAAAGCAATGCTGGCAGAAAAGAGAAGTTCCAGTCACCACAACTAATGAAACTAATTTATTAACCAGTTTTCAGCCTGATATAATTATTGACGGCAGAATGTTAAAAGAAAGAACCGACCAGTCAATAGATGAGGCCAGCCTGGTCATTGGAATAGGTCCTGGTTTTACAGTTAATAAAAACTGTAATCTTGCTGTAGAAACAAACCGCGGCCACCATTTAGGCCGGGTTATCTATCAAGGCTCCACAGCAGAAAATACAGGTAGTCCAGGCAATGTCAATGGCTATACAGATGAAAGGGTTATCCATGCTCCTGAAGCTGGAATTTTCCAATCAGACTGCCAGATAGGCCAGCAGCTTAATCCAGGAGATGTAATCGGTAGAGTAAACAATAAATACTTAAAAACAGAGATAGCAGGCGTCGTAAGAGGCCTTTTAAAGCCAGGTATTAAAGTTAAAGCAGGTACAAAGCTGGCTGATATTGATCCAAGGTCTGAAAAAGATTACTGTTATTATATTTCAGATAAAGCCCTGGCAATTGCAGGAGGAGTATTAGAAGCAATCTTTTATTGGTACAATATAGAAAATTCGAAAGGAGATTTATAAATCATGAGTAAGTCTTTTTGGAATGAGTTAAAAAACTTAATAAATACCGGCGATAAAGGACTTATTGCTACTTTTATTGAAGGAAATTTTTCAGGAAAATTTTCTCCCTTTGAAAAAGCTGATCGCCTTGTAATAACTGAAGACAACTGGATTACCAGCATAAATAATAAAAACGAAATTGATATTGATTATTTCAGAAATATATTTAATGATTACAAAAATATTAACCAACCAACATTAGAAAAATTCAGCTCTCAAAATGGAGAGATCAAAGCATATTTAGAAAACCTTCAGCAGCTTGACCGTCTGCTGATCTTTGGTGCAGGTCATGTTGCCCAGCCATTAGCAAAAATTGCAGCAATGAATGATTTTGTTGTAGAGGTTATTGATGATAGAGCTGATTTCAATAATCCAGAAAAATTTCCTGAAGCAGAGAAACATCACTGTCAGAGTTTTGCTGACTTTCTTGAAGGCTACCAACCGCAACCAGCTGATTATATTGTTATTGTAACCAGAGGTCATAAACATGATTATGATGTCTTAAAATCAGTTATTTCCGATGACTGGAAATACCTTGGCATGATAGGAAGTAAGCGGAAGGTCAAATTATTATTTGAAGACTTAAAATCTGAAAATATTGATCTAAATAGACTTGAGGAGGTAGATGCACCAATTGGAATAGAGATAAATAGCGAAACACCTGCTGAGATAGCAGTTTCAATTATGGCTGCAATGATCAAGAGGAGGCGTTCTAAATAATGGAACTAGAAATAATCAATAAATTAGTTGAAGCCGAAAAAGAAGAAGCATCAGTAGTTTTAGCTACAGTCATTAAATCCCATGGATCTTCACCTAGAGAAGAGGGAGCTCAAATGCTGGTCTGGCCTGATAGAACAATTGTCGGAACAATTGGAGGAGGTCCTGCTGAAGCCGAAGTAATTGAAAAAGCAATAGAGATACTAAAAACTAATCAAGAAGAGCCTGAAAAGATTCATTTCAAAATGGATAATGATACTTCAGCTGAAACCGGTGGAATCTGTGGCGGTAATGTCGATATATTCTTAGAACCATATAATTTTAATAATGAAGGAGTGCACTAAATTGGAAAAATTAGCAGTTGAAGATGCAGTAGGACATGTTTTAGCCCATGATATTACCGAGATTAAGCCAGGAGAAGATAAAGGACCTGCTTTTAAAAAAGGAGATATTATCAAAGAAGAAGATATACATCATCTCCTTGATTTAGGTAAGAGACATATCTATATCTGGGAGAAAAAACCAGGCTATCTCCATGAAAATGAAGCAGCAGCCAGACTGGCAGATTTAGGCCAGGGCAAGAATGTTAAGAGGTCAGAGCCATCAGAGGGCAAAATTAATCTCTATGCAGCAAAAGAAGGCCTGCTAAAAATTGACAAAGAACTTTTATTTAAAATAAATATTAAAGATAAGTTGATGATGGCAGCCAGACATAACTATACACCGGTTAAGGAGGGTGATTATTTAGCTGGCACCAGGATTATACCGCTATTAATTGCCGAAGAAGAGCTTGAAGCAGTTGAGGCAGAAATTAAAAATCAAAAAATAATTAATGTTATCCCATATGAAAGCAAGAAAGCAGCTATCATCACAACAGGTAGCGAAGTCTATAATGGGCGAATAAAAGATAAATTTACACCAATTGTTGAAGAAAAACTCTCTAATTATAATATCAGGACAGTCCATAAAAGACTGGTGACTGATGATAAAGGCTTAATTTCAGAGGCAATAGAAAAGGCAATCGCCTCAGGAGTAGATATAGTAGTCTGTACCGGAGGTATGTCAGTAGACCCAGATGATTTAACTCCGGCAGCAATCAGTAAAACAGCTGATGAGATAATAACCTATGGTGCGCCAGTACTACCAGGAGCAATGTTTATGTTAGGTTATCAGAATGATATTCCTCTAGTGGGTTTGCCTGGTTGTGTTATGTTCTCAAAGACAACAGTATTTGATCTAATGCTGCCAAGAATTGCAATAAATGAGAAGCTAACTAGAGAAGATATTGCAGCCTATGGCCATGGAGGACTCTGTTTATCCTGTGATACCTGCGTTTATCCAGATTGTAACTTTGGTAAAGGAGTTTAATTTTCAGACTCCAATTATTCTTATAAAATAATAAACATAAATAGCAAAAGCCAGAATCCCTGTAAAACTTTATATAGCTCCACAGGGATTTTCTGGCCAGGTGTTAAAGTCATTATTTTTAGAGAATAATATTTTCTAATTCAATTTTTATAACTTTTACGATCCTTGAAATCATAATATCTTACTGTCTAACTAAATCCAGCTTATGAATTATTAATCAATAAATTCAGATACAAGATCCCTGCCAATCTGATTTAACTTTTGTAAAGATTCTTTATCTTCAGAGATTAAATTATCATCAGTATTAGGATACAAGAATTGAGTGAATTTTTTAGCATTTATAGCCCTAAAAAATAAGGAAGTTACTTTTTCTAAAGCGATGAATTGATCTTCATAACCAGGAGCCCCAGCCGCTCCAATTAAGACCGATCTCCTCTTTTTATTTCTATCTATTATCGGTTCTTCTAAGACATATTTACTGGCCCAGATAGGCTGGCAGCGATCAATCATCTTTTTAATATGAGAAGGCATCCCATTAAAGTAAATTGGAGAGGATAATAAGACAATATCAGCAGCATCAAAATCCTTTAATAATTCTGCCATATCATCATTAAATACACATTCAGCAGTCTTATCGCAATGAAAACAGGCAGTACAGGTTTTAATATCCATGGTAAAAGGTTTTATAATCTTTTCAGATATTTCTATATTCTCAACTTCAGCCTTTTCTTTACAGCCATCAACAACTCTATCTAGCATAAAACTACTATTACTATTAGAACGGGGACTTCCCTTGATTGCAAGTAATTTTAACATCAGCTATAACCTCCTATCGATTAATCTAATTGTATAGGCATAGCCTTATAATGTCAACAATCAGGTAAAGCCCCTCAATAAATTAATTATTTTACATTATCTTTTTCAGTATCTAAACGATATTTATCATTTTCTGCTAGCAAACTAACGCCTCCAGTATATTCTGGGATATTATCTTCATTAGCTTCATAACCTGGTTCAGTATAGGCAAATATTTTTCCTTCAAAATTACGGAGGACAACTTTTCCAGGCGATCTAGAGATAATATACTGGGGATTAACAGGTATCTTACCTCCACCGCCAGGGGCGTCAACAACATAGGTTGGAACAGCCATGCCAGTCGTATGCTGTCTTAATGACTCGATTATACTGATGCCTCTATCAACTCTGGTTCTAAAATGTTCAATCCCTCGAGAAAGATCACATTGATAGATATAATACGGTTTAATTCTTATTTTCAGTAAGCCATGGACTAATTTTCGCATAATTTTTGGACTATCATTAATTCCTTTCAAGAGAACAGATTGATTGCCAACTGGAATACCGGCATCAGCAAGCAGTTGAGCTGCTCTCTCAGTCTCAGGTGTAATCTCATCAGGGTGATTAAAATGGGTATTTAAATAAATAGGATGATATTTTTTTAGCATATTTACAAGCTCAGGAGTGATTCTCTGAGGCATGACAACCGGGGTTCTTGTTCCAATTCTAATAATCTCAACATGATCAATCTCCCTTAACTTTTTAATTATCTTTTCTAATTTTTCATTAGAGATTAAAAGGGCATCTCCCCCTGAAATTAAAACATCTCTAACTCTGGGAGTCTCTCTAATATAATCGATAGCCTTTTCAATCTTACCTAAAGGTAGAGATTCATCAGTTGAACCGGCAAATCTTCTTCTGGTACAGTGACGGCAGTACATGGAACACTGATCCGTAACAAGTAGCAGTACTCTATCTGGATAGCGATGGGTAAGTCCTGGAACTGGAGAGTCAACATCTTCATGGAGCGGATCTTCCATATCTGCTCTGCCAAGATTTAACTCCTCAGAGACTGGAACAGCCTGTTTTTTGATCGGGCAGTCTGGGTCATCATTATTAATTAAACTTGCATAGTAAGGAGTTATAGCCATTCTTAGTTTTCCCAGAGCTTGATTTATCTCTTCTTTTTCCTGGTCTGTCAAATCTATAACCTTACTCAAATGATCAACATCTTTGATCCTATTTTTTAGCTGCCAGTGCCAGTCTTTCCAGTTAGAATCTTCAACATCTTTCCATAGATCAATCTTTTTATATTCCTGCATAAAAATTTCCCCCTAAATAGGATTAGTTTTTAATTTAGTATTTTCACATTAATTAAATGCAATTTCTATGCCAGTTGATTTTTGATTCTGCTAAAACCTGGACTGGTAATTTAATATAGTTTATTGTTATAATAGATAGGAAAGCAATAATAAACTGGAGGTATAAATAATGACTAAATATCCCTGTACTAATATTCATCTAGATAAGATAAGAGAAAATGCCAGACAAATGAAAGAAAAATGTGCTGCTAATGGAGTTAAACTTGCCGGAGTTGCAAAAGGTGCAGCCGGTGATCTAAAAGTTGCCAGAGCTTTTTTAGAAGGGGGTATAGACCAGCTAGCAGATTCAAGAATTCAAAACCTAAAGAAATTTAAAGAAGCCGGTTTTAAGGCTGAAATGCTTCTGTTGAGATTACCACATCCTGGGGAATCCGAAGAAGTTATTGAATATGCTGATATCAGCCTAAATACAGAACTAAAGACTCTTAAGGCTTTATCAGAAGCAGCTAAATCAAAAAATAAAAAACATAAAGTTATAATTATGGTTGATGTCGGAGATCTCAGAGAAGGTGTAATGCAGGATGACCTGCCTGATTTTCTGGTAGAAGCCCTGGACCTGGATGGTATAGAGGTTTTAGGAATAGGAACAAATGTAGGCTGCTATGGCGGAGTCCTGCCAACCCCAATAAATACAAAGGTGCTTGTAGATTTAAGAGATCGACTTGAAACTACATTAAACTGTAAGCTGCCAGTTATCTCAGGTGGAAATACAGCGACTTCGATTTTATTGGAGAGAAATGAACTTCCCAAAGGAATTAATCATTTTAGAATTGGCGAAGGCATCATTCAGGGAACAGATGTAACCCATCAGAGAGATTTAATCGGTTTTAATAGACAGAATATTACCCTGACAGCTCCAGTAATTGAATTAAAATATAAACCCACTGTACCTACAGGGGAGTTAGGCCATGATGCCTTTGGGCAGAAACCAGAGTTTGAAGATAAAGGCACCAGGCTCAGAGCAATCCTGGAAGTTGGCCGTCAGGATGTCAGACCAGACGGAATTCAACCAACTATTGATGGCATAGAAGTAATCGGGGCCAGCAGTGACCATCTCTTACTTGATGTAACAGATGCAGAAAAAGAATTTGAAGTTGGCGATTTAATTACTTTTGAACTTGGCTACGGCGCAATGCTTGCGGCTATGACAAGTAATTATCTTTACAGAAACTATATAGATTCTGAAGCTTAATAAACTTTCCGGCCATGTTGATAAGTAGCTTCAACTTCTATATCTGAGATGTTTTCTGCTGCAATATTATAAGGATTTTCTGAAAGCACTATAAAATCTGCTAGCTGACCAGGTTTTAAATTGCCTTTATAATGGCCTTCACCGCTTAAAACAGCGCCAGCTCTGGTAAATAAATCCCAGGCCAGATCTAGCTCTAATTTTTCCTCTGGCTTCCAGCCAGCAGCAGGCTTATTATCCTTATCCTGTCTGGTTACAGCAGTCTGGATTCCCCAGAGTGGATTGGTCGGTTCTATTGGTGCATCAGAACTGCCGGCCAGGCAGGCACCCTTATCAATTAAGCTCTTCCAGGCATATGAATTTTTGGATAGAGTACTACCTACATAATCTTCAACAAATCTCCAGTCTGTGGCAACAAAAGCAGGCTGGATAGCCAGGTTCATATTTAAATTACCAAGCCTTGACAACTGTTCTTTCCTAGTTATCTGACAGTGGATTAGTAAAGATTCGTTCAATTTGAAACCATTTTTTTTAGCCCTTTCCATGGCATTTAAAGCAGTATCCAGGGCTTTATCACCGATGACATGAATAGCAACTGTAAAATTATATTTAGCAGCAGTATTCAATAGCTTAACGAGTTTATCCTCAGATAATAATAAATCACCATAATTAGATTTACTGCCAGCATAAGGAATGCTTAAAGCTGCAGTCTTAGCACCAAGGGATCCGTCTAGCATAATTTTTAATGGGCCATGGAGTTTCCAGTAATCACCGCTACCAGTCTGGCAGGAATTATCTTGTAACCATTGGATCTCTTTAATTGAGTTTACCCTTTGCTGTATCCATAATCTTGGAAACTTATTATCTTCCTGAATTAATTTGTTATAAGCAGCTAAGATTAAATCAGGACTATTTATAGCATTAAGATCGTCAACTCCAACTGAGGTAATTCCTTCAGCAAGCAGCTTATTACTTGCTGACGCCATAGTATTAGTAATGCTTGTTATATCAGGTTTTGGAAGATTATTTTCTAATAAATTCATAGCATTATCATATAGCCGGCCATCTGGTCGGCCATCTTTATATCTTCCAATTCGGCCACTTTCAGGAGCTTCTGTTTCTTTATTAATACCAGCCAGTTTTAATGCTTTAGTATTTAAAGCGGCAGCATGATAACAGGCTCTGGTTATAACTAATGGGCGGTCACCTAATAAGCTATCAAGCATGTCGCGGTCTGGCAGTCTGCCCTCAGGTAAATTTTGATCATGCAACCCTGTAGCCCTTAATAATTCCTTATTATCAATGCTTTTATTATCTAACCATTCAGAAATAACAGCTTTTAGTTCATTTAAAGTTTTAACTCCTGAAAGATCCAAAGCCTGGATGTCTTTGCCTAATTGATAAAAATGAAGATGGGAATCATTAAAACCTGCTGTGACAGTTTTGCCTTTAAGATTTACTTTAGGCAAGTCACCCCATTCAGCTAATAATGAATTTTTATCTCCTGTAGCCACTATTCGTCCGTTCTTAACTAAAAAAGCAGCATCTTTCAACCAGTCATTATATGCTTTTCTTAAATTACAGTTATAAAACAATCTATCTTTCATTATATTTCCTCCTCACTACAATAATATCATATTAGCTAGAGATTGATAATGCTGAAAAATATTTTGCTTTTAGAAAAATATTTTGCGCCAGAATGCAGGTATTAGTAATCTTAAGTTGAATATTAATATTAGAGAGCATATTTTCACTTTATAATATAGGAGGAAAAATTTGATGGTTAAGCTTGATGATATTATAATGACCGATGCTGGAGAAAAATTATTGAATAGTGAAATCTGGCAGCAGATTGTTAATTCCTTAGATGAAGGGATGCATATAGTTGACCAGCGAGGAAGAACTATTTTATATAATCAGAGAGCCTCAGAACTTGATGGGCTTAAGCCAGAAGAGGTTCTTGATAAAAACATATTTGAAGCCTTCCCTTCATTGACATATGAAAGCAGCACCTTAATGCAGACATTAAATAATAGAAAAACATATAATAATGAACAGCAGACATTTGTTAATAAGAAAGGCCA
>SLSL01000258.1 GCA_007130465.1 Halanaerobiaceae bacterium
GTATTTAAGAGTAATTCAAAAAAACAAAGGGATAATTTGATTCAATGAGTCTTATTTAGATTTCACAACATTTGTTAGAGAACCATAATACTTAATCAAAAAAAGGAGGCTAAACGATGGCTAAATGTAATAACTGTCATGGAGAAGGTGCAGTCGACTGTGCAAAATGTAAAGGAGAGGGAATATTTAAAGCAGGGAAAGAAAAAAAAGATATACCCTGTCCTAACTGCAAGGGAACTGGTGAAGTCAAATGTTCTGTCTGCAACGGAACAGGATTTAGAAAGTAAAATCAATTTGATTATTTAAATAACTTAGGCTCTGGCTTCTGCTGGGGCCTCTTTTTGCTTTAGGTGGTAGAAATAGATAATACCGGCTGTTATTGAAATAAAACTTCCAATCAAGTATAGACTAGCGCCACCTAAAATATCATAAATTATTCCTCCTAATAAGCTCCCTGCAACAGTGCTTAGAGCTATTGTTGAGGCATAAAGGTTCTGGCCTGTAGCCTGGAAATCAATACCTACAAGGTTTGATATATGCCTAACGGCAGTTACATGAAATAAAGCAAAGGTTAGACTGTGAAATAATTGGGTTAGTAATAAAACAGGAATAACTGGGAAGAACCCTATTAATCCCCAGCGGATAGAAAAGCTGATAGCTGAGATCAATAAAATAAACTTCAAATCAAATTTTTTAAAGAAGAAGGTTGATTTTTGAAAGACGATTAGTTCACTGCCAGCCCCTAAAAGAAGAGCTATACCTAATAAAGTTTCACCACCACCTCGGGATTTAAAGAAAATTGGATAATAAGTAAAATTAGCTATTAAAGGTAACTGAATAAAGAAAGTAAAAAGCAAAAATTTGAATAACTTCTGATTCTCTAAAATCAACTTAAAATCTGTTATCTTCGCTATTTTTACTGAGCGACCACCTTTGGGCAATTTGAAAACATTTATTAGAGCAATAAGCATTACGAAAGCTCCCAGGAAGAATATATTTCTGGCAGCAGTTTTTTCAATCATAAAACCGACAGGAGTAACTGCTAGCATATATCCAATTGATCCCCAACTTCTAAAACGGCCATATTGATCAGAGTTATCTTTTAAGTGATTTAAAACTAATGCATCAGATAATGAGACAATTGGTGCTTCGAAGATGATAAAAAATATATAGATAATAAAAATAATCCAGTAAACTTCTGTCTGAGGAAAAACTAATAGAGAAATTACTGTTCCTGCGACTACAATTTTTAAGATCTGCCTGGTTGCACCAAAATAGTCGGCAGCCATTCCCCAGATAGGCAAAATGAGAATAGAGATCGCTCTGGCTGTTGCGACCATATAGCCAATTTGACTTGCTGAAATCCCAATCCCATCTAAATAAATATTTCCATAAGAGATTACAGCTATATACAAATAATATATAAAAAAGAATGATTTAAATAATATTTTAATCAGGCCTTTCTTATTTGCTTAAATTAAAAAGGACAATAAGCTAATTATAATAGAGAACTTTCAATAAATCAAGAAAAACCCACCTCTTGTTCAAGAGGTGGGTCCCACAATCCTTAGAGCAATAATGTTAACCTAACTAAATTTTTACAAGAAAACTATTTATAGAGCAATGGCAGAACTGTTAATAGATGCATACGTATCTGCTTCAAAATCTAATTCAAATCCGAAATCATCTTCAATTGGGTCTTCATCCATCTCATCTAATTCTTCAAGTTCTTCTTCATCCACACCACAGGCGGCAGCTGAAAATACTACTAATGCTAATACCAGCCCTAATATGATAGCTTTTTTCATTTTAGTCATCTTTAACATTTTGAGCCCCTCCCTATTTTTAAGATTATTTCATCTTAACTTACTTAAATTATAACGGGAGGATGTGATAAAATTGTGCATATTAATTTAGATAAAATTTAATTCATTATGATACAACTATAAATTATATCTGAGAAATTTAATTAGAAGCCAAATTGTCAAAATAGCCTTGAATTAAGACGACTGGAGTACCTTTATCTCCGCTGCCGCTAACTAGATCAGATAAACTCCCTAAAAGATCAGTTAACTGCCTAGGAGTTGTTCCTTGAGCCCGTATATTTCCTACTAGATCGTTATCTTTGCCGCCAATTTCATCTTTCATTGCATTAAGCAGTTCTTCTCCTTTTAAGTCTTTTAATTCATTATCGGCTAAATATTTTAGTTTGACTTCATTTGGAGTTCCTGCAAGACCAGAAGTGTATCCAGGAGATACAACAGGATCAGCTAGCTCCCAGATCTTGCCTGTAGGGTCTTTATAGGCACCATCACCATAGATCATAACTTCAACTTCAGCACCTGTTTCTTTATGTATTTTTTGCTGAATTTGATTTACAAATTGATCTGCATTTCTCGGGAATAATTTTAATCTTTCATCAGTAGCTTTATTAGAGCCAAGCAAGCCATAATCTTTATTATAACCTCTGTCATCGGCCTTCTTATTAAAGATATTATCAAGCCCAAAAACTTTTGATTTCTCAAAATTTCTTAAGATAGCTTTAGTTTCTTCTCTTGTGTGAATGTCAGCAGCAATTATTTCGTCGGTATAATTTAAGATAACAGCAGGATCATTGGCTAAAATGAATTCAATGTTAGCATCACTTTCAGACTGAGCTATTTCTTTATATAGTTTTAAATAATTGATACCTGTATAGGGATGTTTATAATCTGAAAAATTATTAAAATAATCTTCTTCAGATAAAATATCATTATAAGGGTTTATATTTAACTCTCTCAATTTAGCTGGATCAAATAAAGGATTGCCAACTTCATCTCTTGGATAACTAAACTGCATGTAAATATCAAAGCCGGCTCTAGCTATACCCTTTAAGATCATAGAAAATCTATTTCTACTTAAGATTGGAAAGACAACTCCGATACCATTCTCACCTGTAAAATTTTCTTTGACTTCATTTGTAATATCGTCAACAGTAATATAGTTCCCCTGAGCTCTTGCCAGGACTGATTCAGTTATAGCAACAACATCTTTATCTTTGAACTCAAAATTATTTTCCTTTTGAGCAGACAGCAGAGATTTAACAACAATTTCAACTAAATTATCTCCTTCTTTAATTATTGGTGTTCTTATCCCTCTGGCTATAGTCCCTGTAGTTCTCACTAAGAATCATCTCCTATAAGTTATAGTTTTTCAGTTTAAAAACTAGTATTATCGATAAAATTGATTGCTATTATTTTTAAAACGCCTCCGTGAATATTATACATTAAAAAAATGTAAGTTTAAAGAGCAAGATATTTAATCTATTATTGTAATAAAGTCTAATCTGTTATAAAATACAGAGTAGCACGAAAGAATTTGTGGTGATATTTATGGAGAAAACTAACAAAAATAAAGAGGGAAAAGTTAATTATAAACGACTTTTGAAATTTTTCGTACCTCTGGCTGTAACTCCCTTTTTTATAACTTCAATCCATACTCTGATGAATGCAGCAATAGCCAGACTGCCTTATCCTGAGCTAAGTATAGCTGTTTTTACAATAGTAAAAGGAATTTCAAATGCAGTAAAAGCACCAACCAGAATGTTTATGCAGATATCTGTTTCAATGGTAGACGATAGAAAGAGTTATCTAACTGCTTCAAAGCTTGTCTGGTTATTATCTGGATTATTTTTTATTGTTCTGGTGATTTTAGGATATACCCCAGTCGGTGAGTGGTTTTTAAAAAGGATTATGGGATTAACAGATCCAGAAACAATTAGATTTACTTTATTAGGTTTAAGAATTACAGCATTCCTGCCCCTTGTAGAAACTTTACGAAACTTTCATAGAGGTCTCGTAATCAGTCATGAAAGAACCAGAATTGTTACCGCTGGGACTGCTGTTAGACTCATTGCAATCTCTATCTTTTTATTTCTGTCAGTAAGGTTTCAATTATTTACAGGTGTAGTTACAGCAAGCCTGGCCTGGACACTAGGAATTGGTATTGAAGCTTTAGTAGTTTTATTTGGAGTTATATATTTTTATAAATCGCCTTTTAGAGCAGCAGATTTATTACCAGCTAAAAATGACACTGTACTTAAAATTAGTCAGATTATGAGCTTTTTTATTCCCCTGGCTGCTATGCGTTATCTTAGGTCTTTTATTCAGCCATTAATTCAGAGCGGTATAGCTAGAAGCCAGGCAGATCCAACTCTGGCCCTGGCGGCATTTGGAGTAGCCTATGGCTTAATGATGATTATAGTAGAAACGATGAGAAACCTCCATCAATGTTCACTTGTATATGTTAAACCAGATAGAAAAACAGAGATAGAAGAAGAAAACTGGCAGACTGTAAAGAGATTCTGTCTGGCAACTGGAATTATATTAACAGTAATCAGCTTTATAATAGCTCTTTCTCCAATGGGTTATTTTATACTTAGATATATTATCGGTGTTTCAGAAGAAGTAGCAGATTTAGGCAGGTATGTTTTAATTACTTTAAGTTTTTTACCATTTATTAGAGCTGTTAGAGAGGTCTACTGGGGTCAATTAATGAATAACAAGACAACTAGATTAATAGGTTATGGAAAGGCAGTCAATTTTGGGGCAGTATTAATCTCCCTCTTTATATTTATAGTGCCTTTAAATTTAGCTGTTATTCTTTCACCTGCGATTATTGGAGCAATTTCTTTTAGTATTGGTCAGGGGGCTGAGACTATTCTAATCTGGAAATATTCCAGACTGGAATACTAGGGGGTTATTATATGTCAGGCAATATATCTTTTTATAAACAAACTGATTATAGTATTCAAGATTTACAAGCTATTATAGATGATATTTTTAAAGAATATAAACTCATCGATAATTTAGATGGCAAGAAAGTTCTTTTAAAGGTTAATTTACTTATGGGAAAATCACCTGATGAAGCGATAACAACCAATCCAGATTTTGTAATTGCTGTAGCCAGAACTATTAAAAAGTATGGTGGCCAACCATATCTTGCAGATAGCCCAGGTGGGCCTTTTAATAAAACTGCCTTAAAATTTGCATACTCAAAGAGCGGATATATAGAGCCGGCTGAAGCTGGCGAATATGAGCTAAATTATAATACAGAATATTATATAGTTGAGAGTCCAGAGGGATATCGAGCTAAATCATTTAAAATTTGCAGCTTTGTTCAGGAAGCAGATCTCATCATCAATCTGCCAAAATTGAAAACCCATGGCCTTACCTTATATACAGGTGCTATTAAAAACATGTTTGGCCTGGTGCCAGGAATTACAAAGGCAGAATACCATTTAAAACTTCAAAAAATTAATGATTTCTGTCATATGTTGTTAGATCTTCATGAGGCGATAACTCCTGATTTAACTATTATGGACGGCATTCAGGGAATGGAAGGTGATGGGCCTTCAAGTGGTATAACCAGGCAATTTAATACTGTTATTGCCTCCAGAAGTGCAATTGATCTGGATATAGTAGTATCTTATCTATTAAGAAAAGATAAATATAAAAAAGACCCATTGCCAGCAGCTATCAGTGAAAGAGGAATACCTGTAGATTTTGATAAAAAAATTATTCCTGACTGGGTTAAAGAATATTTTAATGATGTAAAAACACCTAAAGTAGATAAAACCTCAAATCTAATTGATCGTCGTATCCCAGAACCTATTAGCAAATTCATTGAACAATTTATAAGGCCTAAACCTGTTATTCTTGATAATTGTATTGCCTGTGGTATCTGTGCTGAAAACTGTCCGGCAGAGGTAATAATAATAAAAGAAAAAGCAGAGATTGACTTATCTGGCTGTATTCGCTGTTTCTGCTGCCAGGAACTCTGCCCTCATAATGCAGTTGAGATTAAGTATCCTTTACTTGGAAAAATTCTTTTTTAGTTATTGTCGAATAGCCTCGTAAAAAATAGTAAAAAACAACTATGATCATGCAGGAACTTTTAAACTTTACTTGAATTATATAAATAATGATTTAATGAAACATTAAGGTAATAGTTAAATGAAATCTTCAGGGAGGTCTTTAAATGTCTAATCATGATGCATTAATAGATAGCGAATTAAAAGAAAAAATAATAAAAGAAAACCTACTTAACTCCCTGCCTGATCCATTATTTATTATTGATGAAGAAGGGAATATTATTGACTGTTTTGTTGGTAGTCCAGAGGATTTAAAAATTCCTATAGAAAATTTATATGGTAATAATCTTAACAATATTTTATCTGAAGAAAAACTAGAAGAGGCTATGAATTTAATAAATAAGATAATAAAAAATAAAAATAAAGCTATAGATAA
>SLSL01000035.1 GCA_007130465.1 Halanaerobiaceae bacterium
CTATATAGATTTCATTGATGGAGAACTGGCTTTAATTCAAGATCGATTAACCAGGGCAGGCATGACTTATAGTGGAGATATAGGTGAACTGGGAGCTTATGGTGCAGCAGGCTATTACAGACTAAATGATAGTGAAATAGACGACTGGGTCATCCAGCTTGGCCTTGACTATAGCTGGCAGACCGGGGAATTTGCTGATAGGCAGGTAATGATCCAGGGAGAGTATTTAAGGTTTATCCAGAATGACCTTGATATGACTGCACTTTTAGGGCTTGCTCTATCAAATCAATCATTCGGTGGGCAAATGCCAGGAGACGAGATGCCAGGGGGAAATATGCCTGACAGCGGAATGGCCGGTGGAGAAATCTTTACAGCTAGAGACCTATTTATTTTAAACATCAGCACCAATTTAGATAGCTTTACTAATATAGGTTTAGCCCTGCTAGGAGAGACTGAAAACAAGAATCTAATGGCAGCTCCTTATTATATTAGTGACTTAGGCGGAGGCCTTGAATTGAGGATTGATGGAAGTATTGGTTTAGATAGTAATAATGATATTAATACTGGAATCTCAGCAGGCATGACTTATTACTTTTAGATGAAATAATCTTTGTTTTTATTCCAATGCCCCAATCCTGGAGGTCTTGCCAGAATATTAGAAAAGATGCATTGGTCAGAGGCTAATGAAGAAAATGCTTGATCTGTTAGATCACCTGGGTTTTATTGATTTAACCTGTGACCAGGAGGTCATGGAATTTTGCGGTGAAATTAAAAGAAGATAGAAAGAGTTTACAATAATTAAGTCCGAAAAAATATCCTGGCAATGTTAAGCATCCCACTAAAACCTCCCATTTCTCAATGGAGGTTTTTTTGTTTTTTGAGACTGTTTAAGTCCTGTAATATTAATTTTTTAAAAAGGTTAAAAAACTACTTGACTTAAATTGTTTAAATATTTATACTAGTGTTATATAAGGCTTAAAAAGGGGGTAAATTCCTATCATTTTTTTAAAGAGTTTAAATAACTATTGGGTTAGAAAAATATTTAAAGCAATATTTACTATCTGGTTTGTTACTACATTAATATTTTTTCTTATAAGATTAATGCCGTCTAATCCTGTTGATATTTATGTAAATGAATTAATTTCAAGTCATGGTATTTCAGTTGAAGCTGCTAGATCAAGGGCTTCCGCTTTATATGCTTTAGATCTTGATATGCCTGTATGGAGACAATATATATCTTATTTAGGGAATCTTATACAGGGAAATATGGGACAATCAATTAGATCGCCAGGGGTTAGAGTATCTACTATTATTAGAGCACGATTACCCTGGACATTGTTTACTGTTGGGTCAGGTTTAATTATTAGTACAATTTTAGGAATTGTTTTAGGAACTATATCGGCATTTAAGAGGGATAAATGGTATGAGCCAATCATAACAGGTTCTGCTTCAATTATTAGCGCTATTCCAGATTTTCTAATAGGAATTTTTCTAATAATATTTTTTGGCATTATTACATGGTTTGGAATGGACAGACCATTATTACCAATTCAATCTATGAGAGGTACTCATACGATGGGATTGTCTATAGATGATGGTTTTACATATATTAGAGACATTTTTGCTCATGGAATGTTTCCTATAATAACTTATGTTTTAGCTCAAATAGGAATGTGGGTATTACTAATGAAAGGAAGCACAACGTCTACTTTAAAAAAAGAATATGTAAAATTAGCTGAAGCTAGAGGACTAAGTAATACTAAAATAATGTCTAAATATGTAGCACGAAATGCATTCTTACCTATAGCAACCGAGTTCGCTATGAGAATGGGCTTTATATTAGGAGGATCATTAATAATTGAGCAATTATTTGTTTATGAGGGTTTAGGATTAGAGCTGTTAAATGCTGTTCATGGAAGAGATTATCCAGTAATGCAAGGTATTTTATTAATAATAACTGCATGCATAGTATTTTCAAACTTGTTTGCAGAATTAATATATGGAGCTCTAGATCCAAGAACCAGGAGGGGAGAATAGTGGTATCCACTCAATATTTATTCAAGAAATTCAAAGTCGGATTAAAAGCAATGCTAAGTGATAAAATCGGTGTCTTAGGGATATCAATATTGCTAATAATAATTTTATTGTCAGCAATTTCTCCTTATATATTCCCTTTACAAAGTCGAGCCGATCCTACTCAAATTTTTCAGCCACCCTCTGGAGAAAATTGGTTAGGTACAGATCATATGGGTAGAGATATCTGGCCACAAATTGCAAATGGAGGACGTGGCTTATTATTACTTGCATTTATAACAGCATCAATAAGTGTAATGATTGGTATTTTCTTGGGAACTGCTGCACCTTTAATAGGTGGTAAATTTGATGAGATATTGTTATTTTTTGCAGATGTATGGCTTACAATCCCCAGGTTCCCATTGTTAGTTGTTTTATCAGGTTTTTTTAATTTAACAAGTTATGTTTTGGCTCTGGTTTTAGCGATCTTATCATGGGCAGGTTTATTTAGAAGTATACGTGCAGAAGTATTGAGTTTGAAGGAAAGAGAATATGTTGAAGCAGCTAAAATGCTGGATTTAAGCATGATACATGTAATCTTCAAGGAGATTACTCCTAATATGATGCCTTTTATAATAATGAATTTTACTTTGATGATGAGGCATGCAATTTATGCACAGGTAGGACTGTTTTTTTTAGGATTGCTTCCTTTAGAGGTAAACTGGGGGGTTATGTTAAATATAGCATGGGCTCAAGGAGCTATCTATCATCCTGATGCCTTATGGTTTATATTAGCACCAGCGATTGCAATTTCATTACTGATATTAAGCCTGGTCTGGATTAATAGATCACTTGAGAACCTATTTAATCCAGTGTTAAGGACTGATCATGATGACTAAAGCTATGAAAAAAGAATTACTAAAAATAAATGACTTAAGTATTGCTTATAATACTCCAAGAGGTAAACTTCATGCTGTAAGAAATGTAAATTTAACAGTTCATGAAAATGAAGTAGTAGCATTAATTGGTGAATCTGGCTGTGGAAAAACTACTCTCTGTTTATCAATTGTTCAGTTGGATGAAGATAATGCTCAATTATTAAACGGTGAAATTAATTATTATAAAGATGGAGAAGTAAAAATTCTAACTCAAATGAGTGAAAGAGATATTAAAATAATTCGCTGGCAAGAAATTGCTCTCATGTTTCAGGCTTCTCAAAGTGTTTTTAATCCAGTTATTAAAATTAAAGAACACTTTATTGATACTGTTAAGGCCCATGATAATGGTTATTCAAGAAAAGCCATAATTGATAAAAGTAAAAACTTATTAAGTAAAATGCAACTAGATGCTGATAGGGTATTAAATTCATATGCCCATGAATTATCAGGTGGAATGAAACAAAGAGCATTAATAGCTTTAAGTTTTATATTAGATCCAAAAATTGTAATCTTTGATGAACCAACAACTGCTCTGGATGTTTTAACTCAAAGAAAAATCATAGACCTTTTAAGATTGATAAAAGAAGAATATGATTTTTCAATTATTATAATTACTCATGATCTAGCTATAGCTGCAGAATTAGCTGATAAAGTAGCTACTATGTATGCAGGTCAGATTGTTGAAAATGGAAAAACAGAAGATATTTTTTATAGTCCTTCACACCCATATTCTTATGGTCTGATAAATGCAGTACCAAAATTAATATCTGATAAGTGTGAAGGTGATTTAAGCTCAATACCTGGAAGCCCTCCAGATTTGATAGATATAGAAAATAAATGTCAATTTTCACCCAGATGTAATTTTGCCACAGAAGAATGCTTTAGAGATGAGCCAACTATAAGTAAAGTTGGGGAATCTCATTTTGTGGCTTGTTACAACTATAAAAATGTGCCTCCTATAAGGAGAGATAATTGATGGCAGCAAATTTAATTGAAATAAGTAACCTTCATAAAAAGTTTGGACAAGGTAAAAAAGAAGTATGGGTATTACGAGGTTTAAATTTTAGTATAAAAAGAAAAGAAACATTTTGTATAGTTGGAGAATCTGGTTGTGGGAAAACAACACTAGGTAGAATTCTTGCAAATACAGAAAGTTATAGCAAAGGTTCTTACAGATTTTCAGGTCAAGAGGTTAAAGATCTTACAAAAAAAGATTTAAGAAGTTTTAAAAAAGATGTTCAGATGATTCATCAGGATCCTTTCGCTTCGTTAAACCCTGTTCAAACAATCTTTTCTATTATAGCTAATCCGTTAAAAAGACATAATATTACCAAAAAATATAATGAAACTTATAAAGAGGTAAGTCGTATATTAGATTTAGTAGGATTAACACCTGTTGAAGATTTTTTAGATAAATATCCTCATCAATTATCAGGGGGGCAAAAGCAGAGAGTATCGATTGCAAGAGCATTAACTCTGGACCCAAGTTTTATGGTGGTGGATGAAGCAGTTTCTATGATTGATACTTCATTAAGAATTAGTATTTTAAATAGTTTAAAAAAGTTACAAATGAAGTATAATGTTTCTTTCTTTTTTATAACACATGATTTAACAATAGCAAATTATTTTGCAAAAGAAGGAAGAATAGCAGTAATGTATCTCGGTAAAATCGTTGAATTAGGTGAAACAGATGAATTGATTTATAATGCAAAGCATCCTTATACAAAAGCTTTGATTGGAGCTATACCAGAAGCTGATCCGATAATAACAAAAAGCAAAGAAAGGTTTCAATTAAAAGAGGGCAATATCCCTGAGTTAAAAAATATTCCTTCTGGATGCGCTTTTAATACTCGTTGTCCATGGGCTGAAGAGCCTGTCTGTTATGATAAAGATCCTTTATTAATTGGTTCTGAAGAACATCAGGTTGCCTGTCATGTTGTTAATAACAATTAATTAGAAGGAGGTGTGAAATTATTTGAGTTAAAAGATTTATTTAACATTAAAACACCGAGGAGGATTAAAATGAAAAAACTAACGATTTTAATGATCTTTGTTTTTATGTTTGTAAGTTTAGGTTTGGTTAATACAATGGAGGTTAATGCACAATCAGCTGTTTTTGCTGGTGGATGGCCTTATTCAGCTCCACCATCTGGTCACTTTAATATGTTCGTTCCTGGTGCCATTGAATTGAGGTTTTTTAGAGATATCCATCAACTACCAATGGGATTTCTTATTTGGGCAGATAATGAATATGAGGGATATCTTGCTTCTGACTGGACAATTGATCAAGAAAACAATCAGATAACTGTTCAATTACGTGAAGATGTTTACTGGCATAACGGCGATGAATTTAATGCTGAAGACGTAATAACTACTTTTACAATTTTGAGATTTATGGAGGCTCCTGTCTGGAATTATTTGAGTTCTATAGATGTAATATCTGGCCATGAATTAACTTTTAATATAGATAGAGCCTCTTCATTGATTTTAAGAATGGTATTAAGAGAAAATATAGTAGATACTCACACTTATGGTGATTTTGCTGCAAGAATTGAACAATTAATTGAAGACGGGCATGATTCAGAATCTGAAGAATGGAAAGACTTGCAGGTTGATTTCAGTGAATTTAGACCTGATTATGTTAATGCAACTGGACCATATTATTTAGACCCTGCTAGTGTAAGTTCTTCTCAAGTTGTATTAAAGAAAAATAATAATTCTTATTTGGCTGATCAGGTCCATTTTGATGAGATACTTGTCTATAATGGAGGGGTTTCTGATTTAACTCCGTTAGTTTTAAATCAACAGGCAGATTATTTGACACATGAGTTTCCTTCTGGTACAATGACAGCATTTGAAAATATGGGAATAGAGTTTGTTCAAACACCAGCTGTAGATGGCTTAGCTGTTTATTTTAATCATAACTTGGAACCTTTAAATGATTTAAATGTCAGAAAAGCTTTAGCTTATGCTATAGATAGAAATTTAGTTGGTGATATTGCTTTGCCTGGTGTTAGTATTGGAGTAGAATGGATTACAGGAATTGGAGAGCCAACTATGGAAGGTTGGAATGTTGAAACAGGTTCATTAACAAGATATGAGCTGGATCATGATAAAGCAGCTTCATATTTAGAAGAATCTGGATTCTATAAAGAAGATGGAAATTGGTATTCTGAAGATGGTGATCAATTCACATTAAGAATCCAAACCCCATCGGCCTGGGCCGATGCTTCAGTTGCAGCAGAAACAATTGCTGAATTACTAACTGATTTTGGAATAGAAACCAGATTTAATGGAATTGAAGAGTCACAAAGAGTCCCTAATATAGAAG
>SLSL01000144.1 GCA_007130465.1 Halanaerobiaceae bacterium
AGATGATATTTTAGATGTGGCTATTGTCGGTAAACCTAATGTTGGAAAATCTTCTTTTGTTAATTATTTAATGGGAAGTGAAAGGGTGTTAGTTAGCCCGCAACCAGGAACAACAAGGGATGCCGTTGATACTTTATTTGAGTTTAAAGATAGAAAATTTAATTTAATAGACACAGCCGGTTTAAGAAGGAAATCAAAGGTTGATTGGTCTGTTGAATATTACAGTAATTTAAGAGCTATAAATGCTATTGAAAGAGCAGACGTGGTTTTAATGATGATTGACGCTAATGAAGGAGTTACTGACCAGGATAAAAAGATTGTTGGTTATGTTCATGATGCAGGTAAGCCTGTTGTTTTAGCAGTGAATAAGTGGGATATGATAGAAAAAGATACTTATACCAGTCAGGAATATAGAGATGAAATTTATTATCAGCTTAAATTTTTAAATTATGCTCCTGTTTCTTTTATATCTGCGAAAACAGGGCAGAGAGTTGAAGAAGTATTAAATTTAATGGAATATGTATTTGACCAGGCATCTATGAGAGTTAAAACTGGATTGCTAAATGAAGTTATACAGGAGGCTGTAGAATTAAGGCAACCACCTGCTTATAAAGGTAAGAGGCTTAAGATTTATTATGCAACACAGACTTCTGTGAGGCCCCCAACATTTATTGTTTTTGTTAATGATCCTGAATTAGTTCATTTTGCTTACCAGAGATATCTTGATAATAGTCTTAGAGAAAACTTTGGGTTTATTGGAACTTCACTTGATATAAAATTTAGGAAAAGAAATTAAGATGGAGTGATTTGATGGCATTCTTTGTTCTTATTTTAGTTGCTTATTTAATTGGTTCGATTCCAACTGGATATTTATTTACAAAAGCAATTTTAAATGTTGATATCAGGGATTATGGAAGTGGAAATGTTGGAGCTACAAATGTTGCCAGAAAGTTAGGGTTCAAAATGGGAGCGGCAGTAGCATTGATTGATATTTTCAAAGGGTTTCTCCCGGTAATGATTGGAAGAAATATCCTTTATGATAGTCCTGAATATCTTATTTTCATAATTGGATTTTTTGCTATAATAGGGCATGATTGGTCAGTGTTTCTTAAATTTGATGGTGGAAAAGGTGTAGCAACAACTTTTGGAGTTATTTTAGGATTGAATTTTATTAGCTTTATTATTCTAACTGTAATTTGGTTGAGTATTGCTTTTACTATTAAAATTGTATCCCTGGCATCAATAGTTGGCATAGGGACTTTACCTATTTCTATCTGGTTTTTAACTGGTTCTGGAATTGAAACATTTATGGCATTTTTATTGTTTTTATTTGTTTTATATACCCATAGAGCGAATATAAAGAGATTAATAAATGGGGAAGAAAAGCCAATAAGTTTAGGTTCAAGTAAAGAAAGGAAATAGGGGTGTTATAATGAACAAAAAGATTGCAGTTATCGGTGGAGGCAGCTGGGGAACTGCTATAGCTGAAAATTTAACAAAAAATAATTACAATGTTTATTTATATGCTAAAAGAGATGAGCAAGTAAATCAAATGATTAAATCTGGTAGAAATAAAGATTATTTTCCTGATTATAAGCTTTCTGACTTTATAATACCTACTAATGATCTTAAAGAAGCAGTATCTGATAAGGATATTATATTTATTTCTGTACCAACTTCAGCAACACGGGAAGTCTCTAAAAAATTAAAAAAGTATATTAATAAAGATGCAATAGTTGTATCTACTGCAAAAGGTATAGAGGAAGATAGTTTTTTGACAAATAGTGAGATTATATCTGAAGTATTATCGAATAAAATAACAGTTTTATCAGGGCCTACCCATGCTGAAGAAGTGATTTTAGATAAACCAACAGCTGCTGTTGTTGCTTCTAAAGATATTGAATCTGCTAAAGAAGTTCAAAGAGCAATGAGTAATATTAGATTTAGAGCCTATACAAATCCTGATATTTTAGGAGTTGAGCTAGGTGGTGCAATAAAAAATATTATTGCTCTGGCCTCAGGTATTGTTGATGGTCTTGATTATGGAGATAATTCTATTGCTGCTTTAATTACCAGGGGATTAGCTGAGATAAGTAAATTTGGAGTTGAATTAGGAGCTAATAAAGATACTTTTTCTGGTTTATCTGGATTAGGAGATCTAGTAGTAACCTGTACCAGTAAGCACAGTAGAAATAGAAGTTTTGGTTATAAAATTGGAAAAGGTTTAAAAAGAGATGAAGCAGAGAAAGAAGTTGGACAAGTGGTTGAAGGTATAAAAACTACTAGATCAGTGATTTTAGCTAAAAAAGGTGGCAAAGTTAAAACTGAAATGCCAATTACTGAAGAAATTTATAAAGTTTTGTTTGAAGAAAAAGATCCTTTAAAAGCTGTTGATGACTTAATGAATAGAGAAATCAAGACTGAAATTAGCTGATTTATTAAAATTCCAGCAATTTAAAGCAGTTTTTTCTGTTTTTAAGCAGGAGTTTTATGATATATCAAGAATAAGAGTAAGTAAGAAATAACTTTTTAAGGAGGTGAGATAATGACTAAGACTGAATTAATTGATTTAGTTGCTGAAAAGACTGGGCATACTAAAAAGGATTGTAATGAGATCGTAAATACAACTTTTGATTCAATTATGGATTATTTAACTGAAGAAGCAGAAAAAAATCAGGAAACTAGAGATAATGTACAAATAATTGGTTTTGGAAGCTTTGAAGTTAAAGATCGCAAAGCCCGTCAGGGTAGAAATCCTCAAAACCCTGAAGAAACTATTGAAATTCCTGCAAGAAAAGTACCTACATTTAGAGCAGGTAAAACCTTCAAAGAGTCAGTTAAAAACAAATAATAATATCGCTTTTATATCTAGCAATAAATTTAGCAATACATATTGCTAATAAATTATACTATATTAATTAAAGAGGGGCAAATGCCCCTCTTTAATTATTTGTCTCCATTTATTTTTGAAATACCAGAAACTTCTTTTATTCTATCAATATATTTATCCATTTTAAATTTTCTTTTTAAACCATTTTTGTTCATGTATCTTGTTTTACCTAAGACTTCCCTTTCCTGCCAGGCTCTATCATGTTTTCCAAAACACCAGGCAACACCAGCATATGAATTAGGGTCTCTACCATCAAGGCTATATTTATTATTTAAATATAAAGCAATATTAAAAGCTGATTCAGGATTAGGAGACCATTCAAGTATCTTTTTTCCCCAATACATTCTCATATAGTTATGAATTTTACCAGTATATATATGTTCTAATTGTGCCGCGTTCCAGTAATAATCATGGGTTTTAGCATTCTCAAATTCTGTTTTATTATAAATATATTCTCTTGGATCATCAACATGTATTTCTAATGATTTTTTTGCCCAATCTGGAAGAGCATCAGGATAGGTATCATATAACTTATTATAATAAACAAAGTTAAAACTTAATTCTCTTCTGATTATTAACTGTTCAAGAAAATCTTCTGGATTTATATTTGGATTTAATTCAGATTCTTCTTTTATGAATAATGCAATTTCTCTAGGAGAAATTTGACCAAAATGTAAATAAGGACTTAGATTTGATTGAACATTTAAATCTGGATCATTACTATTTTCCTGATAATCTTCAAGCTTATTATTAACAAAACTTTTTAATTTAAGTTTAGCCTGTGAATAACCACCAGAAAAATTTTTGATTTCAGGTAACTCGTTGTTAATATTTAATGAGAATAAAAAATCATTTTTATTATAAAAGTTTTCTGGCTGAATGTGATCCAAATTATTTTTATTTTTTAATTCTGGTAAATTCCAAGTAAATAATTCTTTATCTAAATGTTTATTAATTTTTTTCCGGATTGTATAGGCAGCATATTCTTCTTTATTAGAAACTTTTTGGACTGGAACTACAGTATTTGTTGCTATTTCAATAAGTGGTGATTTAATTTTTTTAGATAAACTATTTCTCCAACTTCTTTGAGGCTTTAAATAGCCTTTATCTGTAAATGTCATTACAGATTTATCTGCCCATATTTTGATATTATCAATAAAATCACCTTTTGTTATAATAAATCTAATTCCATAATTATTAAGTTTTTTATGAATTTCTTTTATTCCATCATACATAAAGGAATAATGACGATAATTAGCTTCAGGGTAGTCTGAAATAAAATTAAATACTATATATAATTGTTTATCTAAATGATTTGCTACTTCAGCGGAGACTGTTAGAGCTCTATTATCTGATAATCTCTGACTGCCCTGCATCCAGTATAAAATATAATCTTTTTGCTCGTTTATATTGTTATTATTCATAATTCTATAATATTCTTTATCGATATCTATTTCTTTAAAGGTTTTTTCTATATTCATAAGAATTCCTCCTAATTAGACTTGAAATATTTTTTAAACACGATATAATTATATCAGGAATTAAAAGATTTTCCAATTTGAAGATTAATTATTAAATTAGGAGGCTATAAAATGAAATTGAAAAAAGAAATTTTAGAGGCTTTAAATGATCAATTGAATGCTGAATTAGAATCTGCTTATATTTATCAGGCAATGGCAGCAATGCTTGAAGAGGAAGGGTTTACAGGATTTGCTGCCTGGATGGATATGCAGGCTATAGAAGAACAGGAACATGCACGTAAATTTTACGATTACATTAATGAACGTGGGGGCAGGGTAAAATTAGCTTCTATTTCAGAACCGCCATTTGAATGGGATTCACCTAAAGCTATATTTGAAGCTGCATTAGAGCATGAAGAGTATATTAGCGATAGAATTAATAATTTAGTTTCTTTAGCTAGAAAACATGATGATTATGCAACTGAGGTCTTCCTTCAGTGGTTTGTAGATGAACAGGTTGAAGAAGAAGATACAGTTAATGAAATTTTAGATAAATTTGAAAAAGTAGGAGATTCCAATACAGGCTTATATATGCTTGATAAAGAATTAGGTGCAAGAAAAGGACATTAATAATTAATATATTAATAATTATGTAAGCCAGGCCATTTAATGTGCCTGGCTTTACTTGATTAGAATAGGTATATCAGGTATAATTAGTTATATACTTATAAATAAATATGGGGTGATAATTCTGAAAATTTTAGAAATTATTAAGGGTTTATTTAGTGGCTCCAAAAGTGATAAAGATAAAATGCTTTCTTTTAAAGTTAAATGTAAAAAATGTAGCAATACTAATGAGATTAAAGTTTTAAAGACATATGATATAGCAACTGTGTACGAGGATGATCAACCTGGAAATTATAGATTAAAAAAGTATGTTGTTTGTCCAGATTGTTATAATAAAATTCATTTAGAAATTTTCTTTGATAAAAGATACAAAATTTTATCAAGTGAATGTAATAATGGGGAACTGCTTGATTAAATATTATGGCCTGGAGGAAATATAATGATTTTAGTTGATAATTTCAAAGAGGTTTTTGGAACTTCTAGAGGAACTGAACAAATTAAAAATGGATATATTTTATTAAAAGGGGATAAGATAGAAAAAATAGGTTATATTAATGATGAAGAGTATGATATAATTAAAGAGAGAGAAGATATTGAAATTATTGATGCTTCAGGGATGTTAGTTATACCTGGACTAATAAATACTCATACTCATGCAGGAATGAATTTATTAAGAGGTTATGCAGATGATTATAAGTTACAGACCTGGTTAACAGAAAAAATCTGGCCTTTTGAAAGTCGAATGAATGAAGAGGATATTTATTGGGGTACTAAATTAGCAATTATAGAAATGATAAAGAATGGTATAACAACATTTAATGATATGTATTTTGCAACTGATAGAGTGGTTGATGCTGTAAGAGAGAGTGGAATAAGAGCGGTTTTAGGGTATGGTCTAATTGAAGAAAATGATGGGGAAAAGGGTTTAGAAGAATCAGTTAGAGTGTTAGAAATGTATGATGGATATTTAAATGGAAGAGTAAAGATTAATTTAGCTCCTCATTCTCCTTATACATGTAGTGATAGTTATTTGAAAGAAGTTATGAAAATTGCAGATAAGTATAATAGCTTTATTCATATACATGTTGCCGAGACAGGTGAAGAAGTAGATAATTTAGTTGAAAAATCAGGTACAACACCAGTTGAATACCTTTATAATTTAGGATTATTTGAATATCATACTTTAGCAGCCCATGGTGTTCATTTGAGTGATAAAGATATTCAAATACTTGCTAAAAATGATGTTCATATATCTCATAATCCAGCAAGTAATATGAAACTTGGTA
>SLSL01000175.1 GCA_007130465.1 Halanaerobiaceae bacterium
ACCCTAAATAAAAAGTTTTTCAAAAAATTAAAGCCGGCCAATTAAGGCCGGCAATAATTTAATTATTCTATTATTACTCTTTATTTAGAACCTGTTTTTATCTTTATTCAGAGCCTACTTTCCACTCTTTCCAGACCTTACCTACTAAATCAGGACCAGGTTTAAGTGTTTTCTTGCCTGGAGTCCAGCCAGAAGGTGTTGCTTCTCCTGTCTCCCGAACATGCTGAAATGCCTGAAGCTGTCTAAATAATTCTTCAACATTACGGCCTACAGGAGGTGTAAGGATTTCCATAGCCTGTAATATACCATCTGGATCAATTAAGAAGCGACCTCTCACATCGATACCTTCTTCTTCATCATAAACACCATAGAGGCGACCAATTTTACCTGCTGGATCAGCAAGCATTGGGAAAGGAACTCCACCATCTACCATCTTTGAAAGTTCTTCCTCCTGCCAGATTTTATGTGTAAAATGACTATTAGTACTTACTGATAATACTTCAAGATCTAATTCCTGTAAATCAGGATACTTGGCGGCAACTGACGCCAGCTCAGTAGGTCAGACGAAAGTAAAATCTCCTGGATAAAAACAGACCATTCTCCACTTGCCGTCATAATCTGATAAACTTACATCTTTAAATTCGCCCTGATGATATGCCTTTGCAGTAAAATCAGGTGCTTTTGCTCCTACCTTAACCATTTCATAATTCCCCCTTTAAATTATTAATAACCTTAACTCCTTTAATAATAACAATTATTAATTAATAAGTCAATAACTTTCACATATTTCCTTATTATGATATCTAATAATATAAATAATAGTTTCTTATGCAAAGTATTACACTAGGTTATGTCAGTTTTATCTTTTAATAAAAATAAAGCAGCCCTAAGTAAATAAGGCTGCTTCCAATCTAATATTTCTATATTTAAGTTTTTATTCTTTTTCTTCTTTTGCAACTACATTAACAGTTATCTCTGCTGAAACATCTTCAAAAAGCTTAACTGTAATTTTATGAGCACCAAGCTCTTTAATATTTTCATCAAGATCAATCTTCTTCCTATCAATCTCATAACCAGCAGCTTCAACCTGCTCTGCAATATCATGGGTTGAAACAGAACCAAATAACCTGCCTTCTTCACCGGCCTTTACAGCTATCTCAAATTTCTCAGCTTCTAGCTTTTCAGCCTGAGCCTTAGCAGCTTCTCTATTTTCAGCTTTAGCTTTCTCTTTAGCCTTCTGAGCAGCTTTTACTTCCTGGATTTTAGCTTTTGTAGCTTTCTCAGCTAAACCTCTAGGAAAGAGAAAATTTCTGGCATAACCATCAGCAACATCTACAACCTCGCCTCCGGCACCTACTTTTTCAACATCTTCACGGAGAATTACTTCCATTTAAATAGACCTCCTTTATATTCACATTATATTCCTGTTTAATTATTTCCATATTTTAATTTTCGCATATCAAACCATAAATCTATCAGACCTATTAAAAATAGTAATGGCGGTATTACCGGTATCATGATAACTAAGAGAATATAAACCCAGTTTAAGAAAAAAGATTTTGTCTTTTTTCTTACATAATATAATCCTACCCCAAAACCCTGTAGAAATAATAAGAATATTATTATCACCAGGAGATTTAAACCAACTGGATTTCCTCTAAATAAAATAGAGAGAACCAGCCCCAGGGAAAGAATTATAGCAGGAAATCTCCAATAGGAAATACTATTATATGCTTTAACCGAGATCCCTTTAATATCAAAATACCAGTGAACCAGGTAATAATTTAATACCCCAGTTAAAATCCCAGAAATTATTAAGACTCCTGGAATGATAAGAGAGATCACTGCCAATTGAGCTTCAAGAATTGCTGTCATTTCACCATTTTCCAGTATAGGAATAAGGTTATCAGCAATTGCTGACTGGACTGTACCTGCGATTCCCTCTTCATAGCCAAGAGAAATACCAGCCAAAATTATGAAATTAGAAGCTATTGCAGCCAGAGTTGTCATTAGCAAAACTTTAAAAGCTGATAATTTTTCCAAAATAGCCCCGGCCATTACAAAGCCCACAAAACCGAATCCGGCTACAGTTAAAAGCCCCATTAAAGGATTAAATAACAATCCATTTATTAGAGCTGCCGAGGCAACTAACATAGTTGCCTTCTGCATTCCCTGATGCATGGCCAGGTTAACAATCGGTATTGGCCAGAGCAGAATAACTGCTAAATTGAAAAATGGAAAACTAACATTTATAAATGTTAGAATAATTATCACAGCAAGGCTCAATAAAAACTGTTTTCTCTTCTCTTTTTCTTCCTGGTCTGATGGAGATGGTTTATTATCCATCTAAAACAACTCCCTAATATATCCGTTAAAGGAGGCAGGTAACCCTACCTCCATAACCATCAAGTAATAACTAATTACTCTTTTATATATGGTAATAAAGCAATATGTCTTGCCCTCTTAATAGCCTGGGTAATGGCTCGCTGATGCTTAGCACATGTACCTGAGACTCTTCTGGGCATAATCTTACCTCTATCAGTCAGATGTTTCTTCAAAGTCCTTAAATCTTTATAATCTATCTCTTTATCATTCCCGCAATAAAAGCAGGATTTATTTCTACCTCGTGCCACTTATATCCCTCCTTTTTGAAACTTTAAACTTAAAATGGAACATCAAAATCATCGTCGAGCATATCCTCAGCACTGTCAGGTGAACTATCTGGTCCAAACTGCTGATTGCTAGCCTGTCCCTGTTTACTTCTTCCACCCTGAGCCTGACCATTACCATCTTTTGGCCAGTCAAGAAAACGAACATCCTGAGCTACAACTTCGGGGTTAATATAGGTTCTATTCTCTTTCTCACTCTTACGGATCTGGAGACGGCCATCAACAGCAACTAACCGGCCTTTCCCTAAATGCTGAGCACAATTTTCAGCCAATTTCTGCCATGTGACAACTGGAATAAAATCTACATCCCTATCACCTTCACGATTTGTATAATTTCTCTCAACAGCCAGCGTGAAATTACAGACCGGAGTACCACTACCGGTATATCTTAATTCTGGATCTCTAACCAGCCGCCCAATTAATATTATCTTATTTAGCATTTACATAACCACCCCGCAAGTTTTACTCATCGACTCTAATAATCATATAACGCATAACTCCGCCAATAAGTCTAAGATTACGCTCAAGTTCATCTACTGTATCTGCATTGCCTTCAAAGTTCAGCATATAGTAATAGCCTGTATATAAGTCATTGATTGGATAAGCAAGGCGCTTCTCCCCCCAATCTTCTAACTCTGTAACCTCACCTGCTGAACCTTCTACTGAACTTTTAACCCGCTCAACTGATGCTTCATGTTCCTCTTCAGTTAAATCGTTATTCAAAATAAAAGTGGCTTCATAATTTCTTCTCATTTATAATTCACCTCCTCCATCCGGTCTTAACGGCCCTATTTTATAATAGAGCATGGAAGTTTGGTCTGCTTTTCGCAGACCTTTTTATATTATAGCATTACTAAAACTATCTTGCAAGCATATCCAGCATAAATATTCATCAATCTTTAAATCTAAAATGACAGATATCGCCATCTTCAACTATGTAATCTCTACCTTCAATCCTAACTTTCCCGGCATCTCTTGCCCCAGTCATACCACCGTATTCATCCCAATCCTTAAAATTAACTACTTCTGCCCTAATAAAACCTTCTTCCATTGAAGAATGAATCTTGCCTGCCGCCTTAACTATCTCAGTTCCTTCAGGGATTGGTGTAGCCCTAACTTCCCTGCCCCCTGCAACTGTATAAAAGGTAATTAAATCTAAAAGATCATATCCAGCATCAATTAAATTTTTTAATCCAGATTCTGCAAATCCTAATTCATCTAAAAATAACTCTTTTTCTTCAGCCTCTAAATCAATTAATTCCAACTCAAATACTGCTGATATCTTAATTAAGCCAGCCTCTTCATTCTCTGCTTTATTTTTTAAATTTTGATAGCTTTCTATCTTCTCAATATTGGCTAATTGTTCCTCAGACATATTGGCAACATATAAAACAGGCTTATCAGTCAAAAAAAAGAGTTCATCTGCAAGCCGTCTAGCATTATCATTTAAATTTTGCAGTCTAACTGGAGTTCCCGCTTTAAGTTCAGCCTCTATCTTTTCAATTATTTTCATTTCTTCTTTATATTTATCTTCTCCAGTCTTCAACATTTTCTCTGTCTTTTCCTGGCGCCTTCTTAATGTTTCTAGATCAGCTTCAATTAATTCATTTTCTATTATTTCAACATCCTGGATAGGATTGATATTGCCACTAACATGGGCAACATTTTCATCTTCAAAAAAACGGACTACATGGATAATAGCCTCAACCTCTCGAATATGGCTTAAAAATTTATTCCCTAAACCTTCGCCCCTACTTGCACCTTCAACCAAACCAGCTATATCAACAAACTTTAACGGTGCCGGTGTACAGTTATCTGGTTCATACTCCTGACAGAGTTTATCCAGCCTTTTGTCATCGACATTCACAACCCCAACATTAGGTTCAATAGTGCAGAAAGGATAATTATCTGCAGAGATTCCTGCCTCAGTCAATGAATTAAAGAGAGTTGATTTTCCTGAATTCGGTAAACCAATAATTCCTAATTCCATTAATTATCAGGCCCCCGCTCCAATCTTTCTTTATAGGATTTATTAAAATTTTTCCTGTTAAGACTGATATAATTCTGACATTCAATACATTTAATTTTAACATCCATCCCAATTCTAATTAATTCCCAGCGATTTGTGCCACAGGGATGTTCTTTTTTTAACTTTATTATATCTCCAGTTTTCAATTTAGAAATTTCTTCTGACTTCATCTAAAATCACTCCCTATAAACTAGACTAACCAGAAAATAGTTAAAAGTAAGAAGATAAAACCTAAAACAATCGGAACCATACAGCCTGGATCTTTATAAATCGGAGTATCTTCCTTTGATTTAAAAGCATAGGTCCCAAGTTTTCTGGCTTTCTTTAAGTATTTAACTGATTTAGAAATTTCCCCTTCCTCTCTTAAAATAACCCCTAGATTATTATAGGCAGGGCCATATTCAGAATTTAGCTCAATAGCTTCCTGATAAAGCTCTTTAGCCCTATAAGTATTGCCTGCTTCCTTTTCTAAACTGCCCATATTTGTAAGCGCTGGAGGAAATTTAGGATCTACTTCTTCTAATACATATTTCAGAATCTCTCTAGCATCTTCTTTATTATCCTGCCTGATATACATAATAGCCAGTTTATTATAGGCAGGGGCAAAGTTTTCCTCTCTCTCAATAACTTCCCGGAGAAGCTCTTCACCTTCTTGATCTTTGCCTCTGTCTATAAATTCTGTCCCCTTCTCATATTTCTCTACCAGGTCTTTTGAATAATCATTTAAGTATGTTTCTTCTCTCATTATAATCACCTGCTTAGATTATACCACAACCTTTATAAGAAGAAAAGCACCCTGATCTTGTCCATCAGGATGCTCATATGATAATCTATTATTTTATAATTAAATCTCCTTAATTACCAGCGCAGGTCTGGATTTCTGGCCGCTTTTGCCTCATCTAGCTTTCTTACAACTGTAGTATGAGGAGCATTCTTAACCATTTCTGGATCTTCATCTATTTCCCGGGAAATAGTCTCTAAAGTTTCAATAAACCGGTCCAGAGATCTTAAATTCTCTGTTTCAGTCGGTTCAATCATCATTGACTCTTTAACTATTAATGGGAAATAAATAGTAGGTGCATACTGGTCATAATCTAATAGCCTTTTAGCAATATTTAGAGTAGTTACACCCTTTGCTTTCTGTTTGCTACCAGAAAGGACAAATTCATGGAGACTATCTGCGCTAAATGGCAGTTCATAATCATTTTTCAACTTTGCTTTAAGATAATTAGCATTCAAGACAGCATTTTCTGTAATTTCTTTCAAGCCTGAACTACCATGGCCTCTAATATAGGTGAAGGCTCTAAGCATAACACCATAATTGCCGTAAAAAGCATGAACCCTACCCATTGAATCAGGCCTATCATAATCCCAGAAATAGTCATCATCTTTTTTAGTTAAAAATGGTTTAGGCAAATGCGGAGTTAAAAATCTCTTAACTCCAACTGGACCAGACCCTGGGCCTCCACCACCATGTGGTGTTGAAAATGTTTTATGGAGATTGAAATGCATAACATCAAA
>SLSL01000277.1 GCA_007130465.1 Halanaerobiaceae bacterium
AAGAACTAACTGGAACTGTAAAACTTACTATAAAAGATGGTAAGATAATTTATGATAATAGAGGTGGTCAGGGTGAACTTATTTATTGATCGTCTAATAACTAAGATGACTGAAAAAGATAGTCGGATTTGCGTTGGACTTGATCCCCATATAGATCAGATGCCTGAATATCTAATGCTAGAAGCCGGTGTTAGAGAGGCGAAAAGCCAGGCTGAATATCTTAAGTCTGTAGCTAATGCAATTATAAGTTTTAATAGGATAATCATAGAAAATATTAAACCATTTACTGCCGTCATAAAACCTCAACTTGCTTTTTATGAGCAGCTTGGTCTTCCAGGTTTAAAGGTTTTTAAGAAAACAGTTGAATTTGCTAAAGAGTCAGGTTTAATGGTTATTGTTGATGGCAAAAGAAATGATATTGGGAGTTCTGCTAAAGGTTATTACAATGCTTATTTGAACAAAGAAAATGATGGCAAGAAACTTGCTTTAGGTTTTGTTAAAGCAGATGCCCTGACAGTAAATTCGTATTTAGGATTTGAGGGGATTGAGCCTTTTTTAGAAAATGAAGAGGCTGGGGTTTTTGGCCTGCTACGGACATCTAATCCTGGAGCTGAGAAGGTTCAGAACTTAATGATGGCATCTGGAAAAAGATTTTATGAAGAGTTGGCCTTGATGTTTGAAGAATGGGGTGAAGATTACTGTGGTGAAATGGGATATAGTAATTTAGGAGCAGTTATAGGGGCAACCTGCCCTGAAGAATTGGCTAAATTAAGAAAATTGATGCCCCATACTTTCTTTTTGATACCTGGATATGGTGCCCAGGGGGGCGGTGCTGATGATGTTGTTGCTGGTTTTGATATAAATGGATGTGGTGGTATAGTTAATTCTGCCCGTTCAATTATCTTTGCTTATAGAAAAAAATTATATAAAGATAAGTATAAAGAGGATGAATTTGGTTTAGCATCAGCTGAAGCTGCTGAGAAAATGCAATTGGATATTAATCAAGCATTGAAAAAAGCAGGTGTTATAGATGGCTAAAGTTTTAAGTAATAAATCTTTAGCAGATAATATATATTTTTTAAAAGTTAGTTTTAAAGAAACTATAAATGTCAAACCAGGTCAATTCTTTAATTTGAAAGTCTGCAGAGATGAGAGTTATGATCCTCTGTTAAGAAGACCCCTTTCTGTATTTGATTTTGATCTGGATAATAATGAGGTTAGTTTTATTTATGAAATAAAGGGAAGAGGTACAAGGGCTTTAAGTAATTATATTAAAGGAGATTTTCTGGATATACATGGGCCATTAGGAAATGGTTTTACAGTTGATTTTAATAATAAAAAATTGATTTTAGCCGGTGGTGGTATGGGAATAGCACCATTGTATTTTCTTGCAAAATATATTGGAGTTAATAATGATTTGACTTTATGTCTAGGAGCTGCAAATAAAGGAGTTTTAAAACCTTTAGTAGATTATTTTGCTAATATAGTTGTTGAACTAAAGCTTTCTACAGATGATGGTAGTTTTGGTAGCCAGGGCACTATCTCCTGCTTGCTTAATAATAGTAGTCTGGGTAAGGAAGTTGAATATGATTATTTATTTGGTTGTGGCCCTAAACCAATGCTGGAATGGTTACAGAGTTGGATGAGAGAGGAAGGGATTTCTGGGGAGTTTTCATTAGAAGAAAGAATGGCCTGTGGAAATGGGCTTTGTCTTTCATGTAGTTGTAAGACTACTGATGGGAATAAAAGATTATGTAAAGAAGGGCCAGTATTGCCTGCTGATGAGGTGATTATAAATGGTTTATAATGTTGGTTTAAAAACTAGTTTAGGCCCTCTAAAACTTGAGTCGCCGGTTATGACTGCATCAGGTACATGTGGTTTTGGAAGAGAACTTGCTGATTTTTATGAATTGAAAGAACTTGGAGGCTTGATTGTTAAAGGTATAACTGTAGATCCAAGGGATGGTAATCCGACCCCTAGAATAGCTGAGACAGCTGCAGGTTTGATCAATTCTATTGGTTTGGAAAACCCTGGAATTGATGGTTTTATTAAAGAGGAACTACCTTTTTTGAAAACAGTAAATACAAAGGTTTTAGTTAATATTTCTGGACATTCTTTAAATGACTTTAAAAAACTAGCGGCAGTCCTGGCAGAAAATGAGGGGATTGATGGTATTGAAGTTAATGTATCCTGCCCGAATATTAAAGGAGGGGGACTTGCTTTTGGTACAGATCCAGAATTAGTTTTCAAGATAACTGATTTAGTTAGAAAAGAATATAATGGGTTTGTAATGGTCAAGCTAACCCCAAATGTTAGAGACATAATCCCGGTAGCTAAGTCAGCAGCTGAAGGTGGAGCAGATGCTTTAGCTGTAGCTAATACTCTTCCAGGGATGAAAATAGATATTGAAAGTCGGATTCCAGTACTGGCTACAGGATCTGGTGGGCTTTCTGGGCCTGCAATAAAGCCGGTTACATTAAGATTGGTTTATGAAATTGTTAAAAATGATATTTTGCCTGTTTTAGGGTTAGGTGGCATTATGACAGCAGATGATGCTATTGAGTATCTTTTAGCAGGGGCCAGGGCTGTCGGAGTTGGAACGGCAACATTAATTGATCCATATGCGCCAATTAGAATTAAATCTGGTATTGCTAAATACTTAAAAAATAATAGTTTTGATCATTTACAAGAAATAATTGGACTGGCTCATAAAAAGGGGGCTAATTTATGATTAATCAAAAAGAAGTAATTAAGATTTTAAAAGAAAGTGGAGCATTACTTGAAGGACATTTTTTATTAAGCTCTGGAAGACATGCTGAAAGTTATATACAGTGTGCCCAGGTTCTTCAGTATCCATGGTATACTAAAGAATTGGCTGAAGGAATTGCAGATATCTGGTTAGAATATCAGCCTGAAGTAGTGGTTGGACCAGCAATGGGTGGAGTCGTTTTAGCTTATGCCGTTGGTCAGGCTATAAAACGGCCAGCTATCTTTAGTGAAAGAAAAGATGGGAAAATGAAATTTAGAAGAGGATTTAAATTAGAGAAAGGCCAAAGAGTTTTAGTTGTTGAAGATGTTGTAACTACTGGAGGCTCAGTTAAAGAATTATTAAGAATAATTGAAGCAGAGGAAGCTGAAATTATTGGTATTAGTTCAATAGTAGATAGGAGCAATGGAAAAGTTGAATTTAAATATCCATTTCAACCTTTACTGCGATTAGATGTACCTTCATATGATGAAACAGACTGTCCTATCTGTGAAAAGGATAAAACAAAACCTATAAAACCTGGAAGTAGAAAGTAACCCTTTATTTTATGTCTATAATATGATAAATTAAGTAGATATAGTATATGAATTTCAGGAGGATATAAAATAATGGATATTGTAGTTCAAAAGTATGGTGGTAGTTCAGTAAGTACAACAGAAAAGATAAAAAAAGTTGCAAATGAGATTAAAAAAAGTAAAGAAGAATCAAATGAGGTTGTTGTCATAGTTTCGGCTATGGGGAATACAACAGATGAATTATTGGATCTGGCAAATTCTGTTTCAGATAAACCTGATTCAAGAGAATTAGATATGTTATTGAATACTGGCGAACAGGTTTCAATAGCTTTATTAACTATGGCTCTGCAAGATTTAGGCTGTAGGGCTGTTTCATTAACTGGTGCTCAACTTCATTTAGAAACAACTTCAAGTCATCAGAAAGCAAGAATTAAAGATATTGATTTATCGAGAATTAAAAAAGAGTTGAACCAGGGAAGGATTGTTGTGGTGGCTGGCTTTCAAGGAATTACAGAAGAAGAGGAATATACAACTTTAGGCCGTGGAGGTAGTGATACTTCTGCTGTGGCTCTTGCAGCGAAATTAAATGCAAAATGTGAAATTTATACTGATGTTGAGGGGATTTATACCTGTGATCCCAGGCTTTTACCTGGGGCAAAAAAGCTTAATCATACATCATATGAAGAATTGATAGAAATGGCAAGTTTAGGTGCAGAAGTTATTCATCCCAGGGCGGTTGAACTTGCTCAAAAATATCAGGTGCCTCTTTATATTGCTGAAAGCTGTTCCCGGGCAGAAGGCACTACTATTAATGGGAATATGGATTATTTAGAAGCGAGTCTTGTAACTGGCATAGCTGTTAATAGAGATGATATTCAGATTACTTTGAGGGATTTAGATGCTGACAGTCATATTTTAGCTGATGTTTTTAACTCTTTAGCTGAAACTGAAATTAATGTTGATATGATTTCACAATTACTTGATAAATCAGGCAGAATGAATTTGAGTTTTACGATTCCTGAAATAGATATTGAAAGAGCCAGAGAATTAATATCATATTATAGAAAAGACTGGGGAGTATCTGATTGGTGGATTCGCTCAGAAGTTGTAAAAGTATCTGTTGTAGGTCCTGGTATGAGAACTCAACCTGGTGTAGCAGCAAGGGTTTTTAAGTTGCTGGCTGAAGCAGATATTCCTATTTTAATGGTTACTACATCTGAAATTAAAATATCTTGGTTAGTTCCGGCAGGATATGAGGAAGAGGCGGTAAAAATAATTGGATATGATTTTGGTTTGACTTTAGAAAAAGATTAAATTTCTCCTTGCAGTAATCAATGTTTATGAGGTATAATAAAAGTGTTGAATTTCACATGACGTTGATTTTGTAAGGAGGAGAATAATGTCAGTTAATAAAACTGGTAAATTCAAAAAAACTATGATAATTTAGGTGAAACCAAAAGCAAGTTGCCTTTGTTATATTTATTAATTGATTATCTCGATACTATATTATTTTTATCAATAATAACTATATTTTTTGGCTATACAGGCAGTATAATGGGTATTGACAATCTTTTTTCAACTTTATTTAATACTTCCTATGAATTATTAATAGATACTGTCTTTTATATTATGGCAATAGCAGTTTTAGCTGGTGCATTTGGTAAGATGGCTTCAGAATTTAAAGTGATAAAATTATTAAATTTTATATTTGCACCGTTAATGAAACCGTTATATAAATTACCAGGGGTTTCATTTTTAGGAATTGTTACAACTTATTTATCTGATAACCCTGCAATTATTTCACTTGCTAAAGAAGATGATTATTTAGGATATTTTAAAGAGGAGGATATCCCTTTACTTTGTAATTTAGGTACAGCTTTTGGTATGGGATTAATTCTGACAACATTTATGGCTGGTCTGGGGTTTTTCAGAGAGGCATTAATTGGTAATGTTGGAGCAATTGCTGGTAGTATAGTTAGTGTTAGGTTAATGCGCTATCAAATCAAAAAGAAACTTGTTGATGATAATGAATTTAAAGTTATTGAAACCAGCAATGTTTCAAAGGATATGTTTAATCATGCTGAGGATAAAAAGGGATTAAATAATTTTTTTGAAAGGCTTTTATCAGCAATGCTTGAAGGTGGGAAACAGGGAGTAGAGATTGGTATAAGTATAATTCCTGGTGTTTTAGTAATATGTACTTTAATTATGGTTCTTACTTTTGGTCCAACAGATCCATCTGCTGGCTTTCAGGGAGAAGCTTTTGAAGGGGTCAGACTCCTGCCTAGAATAGGAGAATTACTTTCACCTATATTAAGACCTTTGCTTGGTTTTTCAAGCCCTGAAGCTATTGCATTTCCAATAACTGCACTTGGTGCTGTTGGAGCAGCTCTAAGCTTGATTCCTAAATTTTTATCCAGTGGTTTAATATCAGGTCATGAAATTGCTGTGTTTACTGCTATAGGTATGTGCTGGAGTGGATTTTTAAGTACCCATGTGGCAATGTTAGATGCTTTAAATAGAAGGCCATTAATATCAAGAGCAATCTTTAGCCATTTTTGTGGTGGAATAATGGCTGGTATTACAGCTAATCTATTATTTAGGTTATTAGCTTGATTAATATAATTTACAGTAGTACAATATAATTAGAACTTTTTAGTGATTATTTGAGTGGGCATAGGCTGTCCACTTTTATTTATTATCAGGGGGAATTTTTGTGGGCTTATTAAATCTATTCTTAAATATAATAGCAGGTGCAGCAAATGGATATATAACAAATGATGTTGCTGTTAAGATGTTATTTCAAAAGATTGGCCCCTTTGGAGGAGTGCTTGAAAAGACTCGTGAAGAGTTTATATATAATTTGAGTGAACTGGTTGAAAGAGAAATTATCAATCATGATACCCTGGCAGGAGAAATAAATAAT
>SLSL01000170.1 GCA_007130465.1 Halanaerobiaceae bacterium
CAAAATCAAAAAATAATTTTTGCTGATATAATAAAAGACCAAACTGAACTAATAATGCTTGGCGAAAACAATCGCATTGCAAAAGTAGGTTTAGAATCCATAAAAACTCAAAAGAGATATGGCAAAGGCAATCAAATCATGCATAAAAATTATGATATTCTATCTGCAATTATCTGTCTGGAAAACAGTCGGATATATGTAAAGGATAATGAAGAAAACAGTGATATTTTAGAAGCTCAAAATCTTTCAAGGTTTACTAAATTACCTGTTAACAGAACTGAAGAATGGCCTATTAATTTGAGTAACAAGATATCTCAAATAGCTAGAATAATAAATATCTAATCTAAAATAGTAAACAAAACCCCATCTTATATAATCTAAAAGATGGGGTACTCAAATTATTTATTTAGCAAAAACATGATTTCCTATTTGAACAGTTTTCTCCCTGCTATTTAACCACCATAAAGTTCTTGCTGTCACTGGATTATAAAAATAGTAAGCCCCATTACTTGGGTCTTCACCCTCTAAAGCTTTTAAAGCTGCCTTATACGATTTTTCAGTAGGTTTCATATCATAATACCCATCATCAATTGCAATAAATTGACCTTCTTGAAAAATAACTTCTTCTATCGTATCAGGAAATTCATCACTTAATACTCTATTTATTACTACAGCTCCAACTGCTATCTGCCCCTCTAATGGTTCACCTCTAGCTTCACCGCTAATAATTCTGGTCAACATTTCTATTTCTTTATCATTAATATCAATAAAAATATCTTGCCTATCTATTTCATTTTTAAAAACATCAAAATCATGATCATCTATCTGGTCATCTCGATCTATTTCAATTTCTCTTGATTCAGTTTGTTCTCTATCTCTAGAACCTAAAAACAACTGACTTAAAATAATTAATGTAACTGCAACACCAGCACCTTTTATAAGATCATTACCAGCTAAACCATCTGCTTTAACGGATTCACTAAAAAACATATCCAACCCAAAAACAAAAGTCATTAATAGAATAATTATAAGCAGGCAGCTAGTATATTTATTTTTTGATTTTGCCACCTGCAACCCTCCTCTATTTTACATTGTAAGACTTAATAAACTTATTAAAGCAACTGCTCCGATATATAACATATAATTAGTACTCTGTCTTTCTAATGCCCGAATTTGTTCTTGACTGTCAGCCTGGTCTTCTTCTAAACTTGTCAATCTATTATCCATCGAATCAAGTCTACTAGTAATATTCATTTGGAAATCCTCAATATCATCAGGAACTTCTGCAACAGCTGTTTCTTCTAAATCCATATACTTTTCATCTAAATCATCTAATCTGGCTTCAAGATTCTCTACTTCATCTTCAATAGCCCGCAAACTTGCTATTTCATCAATCATTTGAGCTACTTCTCTATCTATCTCATCTAATGACTCATAAAACTCAGCCATTTCCTCTCCATGAATTAAAACCTCTTCTTCTAATTCATCAATCCTTTCTGAGAAAAGATCCATATCAGCTGCAACATCAACTAATTCATCTCTAAATTCTAATGAAAGCTCCCTCAAAATATCAATATCTTCTTCACCAACTTCTGTATCACCAACATGAATATCTTCTAATAAATTGGCTATTACTTCAGCTAGTTCATACCTTGAAACCCTATTAGAGCCTGCAAATGTATCATCATCATATAATGAAATATATCCTCTTTCTACAAGAACTTTTACATTCTCATATGCCCAGTGATCTTCAGGCACATCTTCAATATCAACAGCACCAACATTCATTGTAAACGCAAAAACAAGCAAAATTATACCAAATGTCACTATAGCCTTTTTCACTGCTATTTTTCCTCCTCTAATTGAATTTGTTCAATTCTTAAATCTATTTCTTCTCCATCTCCACTTAAAGCAACTACATCAAATATCTCCAAACCTAATTCATTATAATTCAAATCTTTATTATCTAATCTAAAAACAATTTTAGCTAATCCACCAGAATTAATATCTGCAGGTAATTCTTCATTAAATGAAAAATAATCTGAAGTAATATCTTCTGGACCAGCCCAGGCCATTAATCTACCATCTCTAACAAAAGCTGTACCTCTAGTATTGTAAATAGGAGAAATTTTTTCATCATTATATCTTAACTTAAATTCAATATCTTCAATATCATCTAGATAACTTCCTTTTATCTTTAAAGTTAAATATTCTACTTCTTCTGAAGACCTTTCAGCAAGTAAATATATAGTTGGTGATGTTGCCGGTATATTAACTCTTTCCCTTAATGTTCTCGTATATCCATCCTGACCTCTTATTTGGACAGCAAAAGGAAAAACACCTTCAACATCTAATGGAACAACTTTCCAATCAATTGTTAACTTCTCTCCTGGTCTAATCATACCAGCATTTTTATTCGGTTTTTCATATCTAGCAAAATCCAATCCTGGAGGTAATATCATCTCACTTTCAAAACCATAAAATGTTGCTCCACCAACATTCTCAACTTCAGCCCTAATGGTATAGGGAATAGGATATAAATCTCCCTCCCTTAAAACCATCTCTTCTACTGAAAATAAACTTGCTTCTAACTCAGCAGGAGCTATAACTCTCAATTGCCTTTCTGCAACATTTGAGTCTGTATTATCTGCATCAACTTCAACCTCAAAATTCAACATATCTGGCAAATCATCTGTTGTAGCTCTGACACTCCAGCTAACCTGAGTAACTTCGGTTTCCTCTAAATCCCCTAAGTCCCTTTCTATATCATCTGAGGTTAGTTGCTCTGGTAAATTTAAACGTGCCACTACATTCTCAGCAGTTATTTCTGCAGTGTTTTCTATATATGCAACAACAGGAAACTCTGGATTCCTTTCAGAGAATGCAAATTCTGAAGGAGAAGTAACTCCTAAAGATAATAGACCAGGAACCATTGATATACCAGCCAAACCATAATTAGTTGAATATGTTAGCGTTTCTCCAGGTTCAATATCAATTGGATCCCAAAACATTGCAATTGCACTATCTATCTCAAATTCTCCCTCCCTAACAAACTCTTCACCAGGATTAAAATTAAAGTCCCAGGCACCATCTGCTAAACTCCCCCAGTTAGACATATATACTCTATCTGGTGTATCAACAGATTCACCTATAAATGTACCTTGAGATGTTACCTGAGGATCTGTTAAGCTATCAAAAGATTGATAAAAACTCGGTAAATCATCTCCTTCTAACATTGTATCTGTAGTAATTGCTTGGTCCCTAATTCTAAAAGGAGCCCCATCATTTTCTCCTAACATTGTATCAAGCATTATCCTCACGCCAACTGATTTACTTTCATCAGTTATATTTGTCATATTATATTCAATTCTTGCTGTATCATAAAGACCAGTAGTTGAACTTCTTTCAAACATTAAGTTCTGTTCAACTTCTAGACCGCCTAACTCAAATATGGTTATTATCGAATCACCAACTACTTGAGGTTCTTCAATTAATTCACCATAATTTTCTCCCTGTCCTGCTCTTCTTTCAGTTTCACCACCAAAAACATAATTATCACCATCAATTTTAAAAGTTGTATAAGATGGCCAGGGTTGAGGCCTACCATATATCATAGGTTTGTTTTCATCATCATCTCGAGCAGGATCACCACCTGTAGTTTCAACAGCAAACCTTCCCATAGCATTCTCTGATTGATTTACTACTATTGCGATATATTCATTTTCTAATCTTAAATTGCCATGTTCATCCTCTCTTTCGACAAGGTCAATCTCTTCTTCTGCTAAAACTGGACTTGTTAATAAAACTAACAATAATAGCATCAAGATTGCCTTAACAAAAAGAGTAGTTTTATCTTTCATAAAAAGAGGCACCTCTTTCCAAAGTGTTATTCAAATCTTAAATCTAATAAATCTACATCTATAACTGGATTATCTCTTTCATCAACATCAAAAACAACTTCTATTTCCATAATATATGATCTATTATAAGATCTAAATGACCAACCTCTTTCAACTGTTGATTGGGCATTTCTATCCATGCTATCAATACCTGAGCTCTCAATGATTGATACTGATTGAACTTCTCCATCTTCAGAAACATTTGCCTCAACTAAAACTCTTCCAGTTGCAGCAACACCAACAAGATCCTTCGGATAAACTGGTAAAGGAGATTGTTGTATTAATTCCCCTGGTTCTGGTGGAGACTCTTCAGCCTGAGTTTCAGAGGAATCATTAGCATCCTGTTCTTCTTCTGAAACCTCTTCTGTATCTTCTTCTACTACCTCGGCTTCCTGTTCTTCAGGCTCTGGTTCAGGTTCAGGCTCAGGTTCAGGCTCTTCTTCAGGTTCTTCTGTAGTTTCTTCAATTTCTAGTTCAGATTCATCTGCTGTAACAATTTCTTCTTCTGACTCAGGTTCAGTATCTTCTTCAGGTTCGGTTTCCTGCTCAATTTCCGTTTCTTCTTCAAGTTCATCTTCTGGTTCAGGTTCAATATCTGGTTCCGTTTCTTCCTCAGGTTCAGTTTCCTGCTCTATTTCCGTTTCTTCTTCAGGCTCGTCTTCAGGCTCCGACTCCTCCTCAGGTTCAGGGTCAGGATCTGGTTCTGGTTCTGGTTCTGGATCTGGTTCATCACCTGCTTCAGGTTCATCAGGCATTGGCTGAAAATCAACAACCTGAATAAATTCAAAATCTCTCTGATCAGAACCATCACTGGCTAAACTTCCACTTAAACCTCCCCATGGAACTAAATAAAATATTAGCAAGTGAGCTATTAAAGAGATTGTAATAAATATATATAACCTATCTTTATTATCGTTATTAAAATTCATACTATCCACTCCGGATTACAAGTTTTATTTAAAGACCGGATATTAAGAGTCTCTTTCTGCAGCAAGTGCTAAATCATAAAAACCTGCAGATCTTAAACTATCCATAACAGTAATTACATGCTGATATTTAGTGTCCCTATCTGCATTTATTATAGTAACTCGATTAGAATTTTCTTCATATAACTCAGCAACTCTAGCTGTTAAATTTTCTACTGATAATTGTTCCCCTTCTAAATAAAATTGTCCATCTTCACTTATATCTACAACTATATTCTCCTGTGATTGTTCAGTAACCGTCTCAGCTGTAGGTAATTGCATCTCTAAACCTTCAGGAGTAGTTCTAAATGAAGTAAATAACATAAAGAAAACCAGTAAAAAGAATATAACATCTATTAGGGGAAGAATATTTATAGAACTTTTTTTACTTAGAGTAGGTTTGAACATTTCTTTCCCTCCTGGTTGTATATCTGCTATTACGATCATCATTATTAATAATATCCATGATTTCAACCATACTTTGATTTAATCTATGGGCTTTTCTTTCAACTATATTTGAAAAATAAGAATAAAATATAGCAGTTGGAATAGCAATAATTAATCCAATAGCCGTACTAATTAACGCCGCTGCGATTCCTCCACTAACCTGGGCAGGGTTGCCAACTCCAGCAGTAGCACCTAAGATATTAAAACTACTAATTATTCCTAGAACAGTACCTAAAAGACCTAATAATGGTGATACCATTGCAACTACATCTAAAATGGGCAGATGTTTTTCCATTTTTTTGATCTCATTTTCCCCAACTATTTGTAATAAATCTCTAATTCTTTCTGGGTCTTCTGAATAATGTTTAACTGCTGTTGATAGCATTTTTACTGAAGGCCCTCTTTTACCTTTTAACTGATTTAATGCTGCCATAGTATCTCCTTCTTCAAGTAACATTTCAACTTTTTTAATAAGTCTAGTATTTACACTTTTATATCTAGCAAAAAATAACGTCTTCTCAATAATAACAGCCAAACTAAAAATAGATGCAATTAATAATGGTAATGCTGTTGGACCACCTAATGATAATATGTTCCAGATTTCTCTCATAATAATCACTCCTTAATAATCTAAATAAAAAATTATTGTTTTTAAATTAAATTCTATCTAAATAAACTATCCATAACCTACTCACTACTAATTAAAATTCTACAAAGATTGCTCAATTCCTTTTTATTTTAACAACTATCTTTAAATTAAACTAATTATTTGCGATAATTAAGAAAATATGGCTATATTAAAGTAAAAGCAAAAAGTTCTCTACCCTTTGCAATTAAATATTATAATTTTTAAAATCCAGGCCTA
>SLSL01000194.1 GCA_007130465.1 Halanaerobiaceae bacterium
TCAGCAAGAACTTGCTGATTTGGAAACTGAGTTAGAAGAACTTCAAGCTAGCCTTACTGATGAGCAGCAGAGTTTTGAAGCAGAAATAACCAGATTAAATGAAGAAATTGCTGAAAAAGATACTGAAATTGAAGAGCTTGAAAATCAGCTTGCTGAACAGGAGGAAGAACAAACAATTGAAGCGGCTGAATGGCAGGAGGAAAGAGAGACTTTAGTTGCTGAGAGAGCAGAGTTAAGAGTTGAAATTGAAGAATATAAAGCTCTGGAAGAAAGAGTTATTGAGCTTGAAACAGAAAAGGAATCTTTAACAGAGGAACTAGACCAATCTGAAGCCAGGATTGTTGAATTAGAGGATGAATTAGAAAAGTTAGAGGAAGAAATGGCGATTAGAGTTGCTGAACTTGAAGAGGAAATTAATATAAAAGACGCAGAGATGACTGAACTTTATGAAGAGCGGGATTCTTTAATTGCTGAAAGAGCTGATTTAAGAGTTGAACTTGAAGAGTATCGTGAGCTTGATGAAAGAATAGATGAAATAGAAGAAGAAAATAGAAGGCTTGAAGAAAATTTAGCTGAATCAGAAGAAAAGATTTCAGATTATGAAGACCAGTTACAGGAATTGCAGTCTGAAAGGGATAGTTTGGTTGCTGAATTAGCTGAGTTAAGAGTAGAGCTTGAGGGGTATGCTGATTCTCCAGAAGAAATTTCCGAATTGGAAGAGGAAATATCTCGTTTAGAAGAAGAACTCAATAATAGTCAGGAAAGAGTTTCTGATTTGGAAAGTGAGCTTGAAGATTTACAGGCAGAAAGGGATAGTTTGATAGCTGAGCGAGCAGAATTAAAAGCTGAGCTGGAAGAATATGAAGGTTCTATTGCCAGGATTGAAGAATTAGAAGAAGAGAAGTCCAGATTGGAATCAGAACTGGAAGAATCTGAGGAATTAATTGTAAGAATAGATGAACTTGAAGAGGAAAATAGAAGACTTGAAGAAAGTTTGCTGGAATCAGAAGAACAGATTTCAGATTATGAAGACCAGTTACAGGAATTGCAGTCTGAAAGGGATAGTTTGGTTGCTGAATTAGCTGAGTTAAGAGTGGAACTTGAGGAATATGCTGATTCTCCAGAAGAGATTTCCGAATTGGAAGAGGAAATATCTCGTTTAGAAGATGAGCTCAATAATAGCCAGGAAAGAGTTTCTGAGTTGGAACTTGAGCTTGATGATTTACAAGCAGAACGAGATAGCCTTGTAACTGAAAGGGCAGAATTAAGAGCTGAGCTGGAAGAATATGAAGATTCTATTGCCAGGATTGAAGAACTGGAAGAAGAGAAAGCAGCTTTAGAGCAAGAAGTGGAAAATTTAGAAACTGAATTAGCAGAGATGCCAGAAGTTGTGGATGTTGAGTTGACTGAACTCCAGGAAAGTATCTATGCTGAAATGGAAGAAGAATTTGACGATTATCTTGATGACTGGCAGGCAGAAATATTGCCAGGACAATTGATAATTAGATTTAATGAACTTGATACTAAATTTGCTACTGGAAGTAGCCAATTAACTCAAGAGTTTCAAGATATAATTGCTGATTTCTTTCCGAGGTATTTAGAGATTTTACTTGATTCAGAATATAGTGAACAGATAGCTGAAATTAGAGTTGATGGCCATGCCTCAAGTGAATGGTTAGGAACTGATGATGAAATACAGGCATATAAAAACAATTTAAATTTATCTCAAGATAGAGCTTATAATACATTGGAATATTGTCTTTCTTTAACAGAGGTTTCAGAAGAATTTGAGTGGCTTAAAAATAGATTAATATCTACTGGGATGTCTTCAAGCAATCCAGTTTATCTTGATGGCGAAGAAGATAGAGAGCAGTCGAGAAGAGTTGAATTTAGAATTATAACTACAATTGAAGAATAAAACTTATATTTTATTAAACCGTCCTGGAATAGGGCGGTTTATATTTGACAGTTTTAAAGTTGATTGATAAAATAAAGTTAAATGATACCCAAAAGGGGTATAAAGGAGTGAAAATATCATGGAGAAAACAGTAATAGTTAAAGGAATGACCTGTGAACATTGTGCAGGCCGTGTTAAAAATGAGCTTGAAAAGATTGATGGTGTGCTATCGGCAGATGTTAGTGCTGATGCAGATAAGGCTATTATTCAACTGGAAGAAGAGGTTGATTATGGCATTTTAAGAAAAGCAGTGGAAAAAGCTGGTTATAATTTTGTTGAAATTAATTAATATAAGATAAAGAAACCCTCAGTTTAAGAAACCTGGGGGTTTTTAATGTCTATTCAGTTTGAAGGCTATTTTTCTCCTGGCCATTGTTTTTGTCATGAATTTGAAATGATTTTAGGGCTGCAAGCCAGATTAATATAGCCCCTACAAAAACAGCAACATCAATTGGGGTAATTGGATTAATAACTGCATTACCTATTAAAGTAAAGATTAATAGTTTTGGCATAACCCCCATTATTGAAGCTAAAATATATTCAATATAATTGTTTCCAGTAGCCCCTAAGACCAGGCTTACTGGTTCAGGCATCATAGGTGCTAATCTTAAGAAAAAAGCAACTTTTATATTATTGCTAGACCTATAGGACAATATTTCATCAAATTTAGGATATTTAGAGACAATAGTTTCTACAAAATCTGTACCTAGAAAGTAACCATATAAATATGTTAGTGAAAATTCAATTGTTACACCGAGTATACTGAGAAGTGCAGCAGGAATGATTGGTAGAATCATTCCTGAGGATATAAAGATTAAGAATAATGGTAAAAAGAAAAAAAGTGATTTTAGTGTAAAGGTACCAAGGATAATTAATGAAGCAACCATAATATTTTCAACATCATTAACCATTTCCTGTATCTGCAAAGCTTGGATGTCATCCCAGAATAAATATAATGCAATGAACATTAATGATGCGATAAGTATTTTAAAGCCTGTTTTTTTAAACATCAGAAATACCACCTTAATTAACTTTGATAAATTTGAGTCTTAAATAAACCTGTAACTAATTATAATAAAATTCTTTGCATTTCACAAGTCAAATACTTAATTCTTTATTTCAATATGCTATAATATTAGTTGAAAGATAATTTTTTCAAAATATAATTACTGGAGGGAATAGATTTTGAAATTGTATGATATAACTTTAGCCTTAGATGAAAATTTACCTGGATGGCCGGATCATGATTCTTATGAATTGAAATATTTAAAGGAGATAGAAAAGGGAGATCGTTGTAACCTGTGTGAGATTAAGACTTCAACTCATTTTGGAACACATATAGATGCTCCTGGACATTATGTAGATGGAGGTAAAAAGCTTGTAGACTTAGATTTAGATCTTTTGATTGGTGATGTTCTTGTTATTGAAGTTGAAGGCTCTGAAAACATTAAAGTTTCAGATCTTGAAGGAAAAGTACCTGATGAAACAAGAAGATTAATTGTTAAAACAGCAAATAGTGATTTTATTGGAGATGACGTTTTCCATGAAGAATATCAGTCATTTACTCCTGAGGCGATGAGCTGGCTACTTAAAAAAGGTGTTAAACTTTTAGGTATTGATTATTTTTCTATAGCTCCATTTAATGATTTAATAGAACCCCATGAAATATTTTTAGGTGCTGGAGATACTATTGCTCTGGAAGGTGTTGATCTTAGAGAGGTTAAACCAGGGAATTATGAGCTGATTTGCTTACCCATAAAGATTGCAGGAGCCTATGGAGCACCGGTAAGGGCAGTTTTAAGAAAATAAATAAATGGAGGAGATTAAAATTATTAAAAGAAATATTAAATTTTCAGTTCTGGTTTTGGCGTTAATAGTAACTTTTTTTATTGGTTTTCATGCTCAGGCTATAACAGAACCTGAACCTGGGTTGATAGAGGTTGAATTTAGTTATGAACCGCCAATTGCTGTAGATGAAGTTTATCTGGCTGGGGAATTTAATGATTGGAATCCACAAAGAACATTAATGGAAGAAGACGATGGGGTTTATAGAATAACTGTTTATCTTGAGCCTGGGGAATATGAATATAAGTTTGTCATAGACGGCACTAATTGGCAGACACCAGAAGATGCAGATGATTATGCTCCTGATGGGTTTGGTGGCGAAAATGCTGTAATCAGGGTTGGCGAAGTTGATGATGCTCCTGAAGGGCCTGGAACTAGAGGAGATGGAGATATAACTAAAGAACTTTTACATCATAATAATAGTGATCATCGCTATTTTAATCCTATGACTGATAATAAGTTTTCCTTTAGGTTTCAGGCTAGAAAAGAAGAAGTTGAAGAAGTGAAAGTTCATATATTAGATACTGGGAACAAAAGAATAGAAAAACTTAAGCCTTTTATGATATATGAAAATGGAGAATATTATAGAGCTGTGATAGAGATTGATAATGATCAATTTAGCTATATTTTTGAAATTGTAGATGGTTCAAATAGTTTGTACTATGGTGAAGAAGCTGGTGAAGAATTTGATGAAGTAGAGCCAATATCAGTAGATATATCTGAGAGGGCAGTATTTTCAACACCAGAATGGTCTTATGATGCCATTTTTTATCAGATCTTTCCTGATCGTTTTGCTAAAGGAAGCTCCGATAATGATCCTCGCTTGATTGAGCTTTATCAGGATGTAGATAGCCGTCATGAAAGTTATATACCAGATTGGGACCAGGGGATAGCAGCTTCAGATGATCCTGTATTAGGACCAGATGGGGTTGTAGATGGTGATAATTCGATTCATCCTGAGGCTGGTTATTTTGCCTATTATGGTGGAGACCTAATAGGTGTTGAAGAAAAGATTCCTTATTTAGAGGAATTAGGAATAAATGCTATTTATTTTAATCCGATTTTTGAGGCTAGTGCTTATCATCGCTATAATACAGCTGGTTTTGAATATATTGATGAAAGTTTAGTTTATTATGGTGATCAGGAAGGCTCCCAGGAATTTTTTGTGGATTTAGTTGAACAGCTTGATTCTCTTGGGATAAAAGTAATACTGGATGGTGTCTTTAATCATGTAGGTTATGAACACTGGGCTTTTCAGGATATTGTAGATCATGGTGAAGACTCTGAATATGTTGACTGGTTTAATATTCATGATTTTCCAGTTATCCCTCTTTATGAACAGAGTGAAACTGTTGAGCCTAATTATGATGCCTGGTGGGGTTATGGGCATATGCCTGAGCTGAATTTGAATAATCCAGAAGTAAAAGATTATATTTTCGAGATAACCGAACAATGGCTGGATGCCGGGATAGATGGCTGGAGGCTTGATGTGCCAATGGACGTAAAGGGAACTAATCCTGATTTTTGGAAAGAATGGCGGGAATTCGTTAAAGATTATGATGAAGATATTTATCTGACCGGTGAAGTTTGGGGTAATGCGCGAGACTATCTTGAGGGTGATGAGTTTGATGCTGTTATGAATTATCGTTTTAGAGATGCGGTTCATAACTTTACTGGACAGGGAAGAATAACAGCTGAAGAATTTCATAATCAGATGATGAGGTTATTCTTTGATTATCCAGAGCAGGCTGTTTATTCATTGCAGAATCTGCTTGGGAGTCATGATACTCAGCGTTATTTGACTATGCTTGATGGTGATAAAGATCGTTTTGCTTTAAGTAAACTACTCCAATTCACTTACCCAGGTGCTCCTATGATTTATTATGGCGATGAGATAGCTATGGAAGGTGCAGAAGACCCGGATAATCGAAGAACAATGATCTGGAAGGATAGGGGATATGTAAGTCCTGATGAAGAAATGAGAGAATATGTTATTAAACTTATAGGCATGAGAAATGAGCATGAAGCTTTAAGAAAAGGTACTATTCAATTAGTAGATATAGATGACCCTGAGATATATGGTTTTTTAAGAGAATATCAAGATGATATGCTTTTAGTTCTTATCAATAATAGTGCTGAAGATAAAGAAGTTAGAATTAATTCTGAGCAATTAAATTCCAGTTATAGTAGAGTTGGTATGAATAAAACTTCAGAAATTAGTGAAATAGAATTAAGTTCTTCAGCCTATTCTGATATATATCAGGGAGGAAATTATCTCTTTATTAATGATATATTAAGAGTTGATATTCCTGCACTGGACGGTGCTGTAATTAA
>SLSL01000188.1 GCA_007130465.1 Halanaerobiaceae bacterium
CCAGTAATATAATCTATATTCTGGCCTGCAGATACATCCAGATTTCCTCTTGAGATATATTCCTCAATAGTCGAACTCTCATTGGCAAAAATAACAGTTCCATTAGGAGCATTAATATTTACAGAAGCATTACCAGTTACTGTATCACCAAAATGAACATAAATATCACCTGTTCTGGCAGTCAAATTAACTTTTGCAGTACCAGCAATCTGTTCTTCAAATCTGATATAAATATCTCCAGACTCTGTTTCATGTTCAATCACAGCATTACCAGCAATCTGTCGCTGATATTCATGATAAATATCTCCATCTCTTACATCTGTTCTCTGACCTGTAGTAACCTGTTCCTCTTCTACCTCTGGTTCATCAGGCATCCCCAAATCACCATCTGGTAATCCACCTGTTCCATAACCAAAGATTAACAACAAAGCTATAAATACAGCAATTAACTTCTCCATATTCTAGACCCCCCTGATTAGTCAATTATTACTCGATAAATCTGGTCATCTCCTGAGAGAGGACTACCTCGACCATCTCTATTACTTGTTAATATATAGAGATCACCATCAGGTCCTCTATTTACATCTCTTAAACGTCCATATCTACCAGCAGAGCTTCCTTCAGCAAACCACCGTTCAATGCTATTAACATTATACTCATATCGATCATATTCTTCAAGGGATATCTTTACTAATGCCCGACTTCTTAATGTGGCTATAAATAGATCTCCATCAACAAATTCAGCCCCTGATGGTGGAACAGCCTCCGACCACATCACAATTGGGTCTAAATACTCTCCATCTCCAAAATAACCGATTCTTTCAGGCCAGCCATAGTTACCACCAGGCTTAATAACTTTAACCATATCTTTAGCCTGAAGACCTGATTCTCCAGATGGCCCATGGTCACTTATAAAGAGAGTCCCTTCTCCATTCCAGGCAAGCCCCTGAGGATTCCTGTGACCAAGACTATAAACATATGAATCTTCAAAAGGATTATCCTCAGGAATACTACCATCAGGATTAAGTCTCAATATCTTGCCAGCCAGAGAATCTAAATCCTGTGCTAAATCTCGCTGCCAGATATCTCCTGTAGTAGCATATAGTTTATCATCAGGACCAAACTTCACTCTACCCCCATTATGATTCTGGCCCGCAGGTATTTCATCTAATATAACCTCTTCATCACCGGCATAATCACCATAATCTGTCAGCCTTGAGATCCTATTAAAATAATCACCAGCTTCATTCTGGTAAGTATACATTATATACAAATAAGGTTCATCTGGGAAATCAGGATGATAATCTACTCCCATCAAACCACCTTCTCCATAATGGGCAGCATCAATATCGGCATAGACATCTGATCTGAGTTCACCATTCTCTATCAGTCTTATCTGTCCTGGCCTTTCAGTAACTAAAGCCCGGTCTGATTCAGGTAAAAAGATTAACTGCCAGGGTATCTCCAGACCCTGCACCCAGCTCTCAACTTCAACACCTTCTGGTTCATATATAAACTGATCTTCAACATCCTGGGGTACCTCGCCAACCTCAATAGCAGCTCCAATAACTGAGAAACTAATAACAAATCCAAAAACCAGTAGAATTATTAACAAATTATTTAATCTACTTTTCATTATATTTTCCCCCTTATCTAAATTTAAAATTACTAATCAAAATTTAACTTTCTAAATCAATTTTATAAAATAATCAGTCTAATTAATGTTAATAATACAACAACTTATCTTGCAAATAATTTATCTGGACAGTTAGACCTATTAATTGATATAATAAATATTAGGAGGAATTTTAATGAATTATTTTTCAAAAACAATTAATCCTGATACAAATACATTATTTATAGATGTTAGGTCCCCTGAAGAATTTAAAGAATCAACCATCCCTGGGGCTATTAATATCCCTGTCTTCTCCAATCAAGAAAGGGCAGAAATCGGTAAGATTTACCATGATGAAGGCAAGCAGGCAGCCAGGTTAAAGGGCGTTGAATACCTTTCTCCAAAGTTACCTGATTATATGCAGAGGCTAAAAGAGCTTGCAGAGAAATATAAAATTCTAATCTCATTCTGTGCCAGAGGCGGTATGCGTTCTGAAGCACTGGTCACCCTGGCTGATCTGGCAGGAATAAAGCTTCATAAATACCCTGGAGGCTATAAATCCTACCGCCAGAACGTCATTCAAAGATTAGAAAACTTTCAACTTAACTCAAGGCTGGTAGTTCTCCACGGCCATACCGGTGTCGGGAAAACTGAAATACTCCATAAATTAAATAATAAAGGCTATCCAATCCTGGATTTAGAAAAACTTGCAGGCCACAGAGGCTCAGCCTTTGGCAGTATTGGCTTAAACGGAGCTCATAACCAAAAAAAGTTCGATTCGCTCCTCTTAAATAATTTAGAAAAAATTAATGGCAGTAACTATATCTTTTTAGAATCTGAAAGTAAACGTATCGGTTATTCAGTCCTCCCTGATTTTCTCTTAGAAGCCATGGATAATGGAGTTCATATCTTAGTCCGTTCAAGCCTTGAAGCCAGAGTTACCAGAATATATAAGGAATACAGCCATGAATATGAAAACAACTCAGAACAATTCAAAAAAAGAGTTAAAGAATCTCTGGATGGAATAGATAAATATCTAATCAGGAAGATCGGCAAAAATGGCAAAAATAAACTCTTAAATCACCTGGAATCAGGAGAGTTCGAAGAATTCATCAAATTGATTTTAACAGGCTATTACGATAAATTCTATAGCTATGCTGAGAAACATCAGCCTGATTTTGAACTATCATTATATAATGATTCTACTGATAGACTGACAGATCAGATTATAAATTTTATTGAGAAATATTAATAATAAAATATCAGAAAAGGAGTTGATTAAAATTTGCGGGAGATACTTTCTTAAAATGGACGCTAAATTAATGGCCCGACTCTTTAATGCCATCCTGGCAGAAGAACCATTCGAATACAATAAAGAAATTTACCCATCAGAAAAAGTCCCGGTAATCATCCATAACCCTGAGGAAGAAACAAGAAAAATAGGCCTTATGAACTGGGGTTTTAAAACAAATTATTCTACAAAATTATTAATCAATGCCAGAAGTGAAACTGTCGAGCAGAAGCCAACTTTCAAGGAGTCATTCTTTAACCGAAGATTAATTGTGCCCTTCACAGATTATTTTGAATGGAAAGGTCCTAAAGGCAATAAAACAAAATACCGATTCTCTGTTGAAGAAGATAAACCCTATGCTTTTGCAGGTATTTATAATAAGTTCAAAATAGAAAATCAGACTCAATGGAGATTTTCTCTAATCACCACTGAACCCAATCAGAAGGCAGCTGAAATCCACAATAGGATGCCAGCGATCCTAACTGATAAAGCTATTGAAGTCTGGCTTAAGCCAGAGGCTTCAACCTCTAGCTTAAAAGATCTGTTGAGACCCTTCCCAGGAAATCTTTCATATCACCCTGAAGGCCCAGAACAGCTAAAGCTTTAAGATAGTGCTTTAGCCTCTATTTCGAGAATAAATTCTTTAATTATTTGATAGGCAACTTCTCTGGAGAGATAGTCTTCCTCTTCTATATATTTAAGTACCCAGTCATCTATAAAGTCTGAATTAAAAATTTCGTCGCCTGTTAAATTCTCAGTATCATTCAAGAAAATTTCAACATAAATCCTATTTAACCTATCAACATCTATTAGTTCCCCAGATTCCAGATAACTTAAGTCCGTTTCTAATTTATTGTCCTGATTATTCTTTTCAAAATACCGAGCACTGGCATGGCTAAGCCGTCTCAAAAAAAGAGCAGTCTCTATCTTCTCATCAAAATTAAATTGATTTTCATAGCCTCCTATTAAAAGGCCAAGACTATTAATGAATCTTATCCCATCAAGGGCTTTGCTATCTTCTCCAGCAAAACCATAATCAAAATCATCAAGATAATTACCCTGAGCTCCCAGTCTTTTATGAAGCTCAGTTATCAACTTTTCTGATTCTGCAAGTTCATGGAAGCCAGTTTCTTCTTCAATAGAAATTCTACTGGCAATTCCTGCAGCTTCAGCAGTTGCCATACCTGTTGGAATTACCCTGGCAGACCCATGAGCCAGGGAATCAAAACTGGCAGACCTACCAACTACAAGTAAATTATCTATTGATTCTGGCACAAGGCTTCTAAATGGAATACTATATTTTTTCGGATTATTATAAACAAAACCCTGGTTATCAATAGAAGTTCGTTGAATATCAACAGGATATGAGCCAAAAGCAATTTTATCATCAAAATCTCTATTCTCTCTGACGTCATTAATTGTTAAGGTATATAACCCTTTAATATGCACACTTTCCCTAATATAAAGCTCTTCAGCAATCTGATTTAAACTTGCATCTTCAAATCCAGGTATCTCCTCTTTAATATGTTCAACTATTGATGGCAATTCTTTTTCTGCTAACTTTTTCGCAGATTCTATCGAATCTTTATCTAAAGGATCAACATCTAAAAGATGAATAGAATTTATTAAGACTCTGTCACCTTCCTGACGGCCAACATTTAAACCTCTAACATCTATTCTCTGGTCATCTGGCTGATATTCGGACATTTCAGAGCTAAAACCCCAGAGTGATCTCTTATCGCCACCAGTATTCGGATTGCCATCAGAGTTTAAGTGATTCTTAGCTTCATCCCAATCTACATCGGCCAGTTCAAAGACCTGAGTCGCTACCTGATATTCATCAGGACGACCAATATCTTCCATACCAACTAAATAATCAACTCCAACATCTCTGGCTAAATCAGCATCAGTAGAAGCATCTATAAAATTCTGGCCATAATAAGCTCTTTCCCCTTCAGACTCTTTTGTCGCTAAGCCAATAAGTTCATCACTCTCTTTAAGCGGTTCCAGATATTCTGCTGAATTTATATAAGTCAAATTATCCTCACCGGCTATTATTTCCAGGAAAACTTCTTCTGCAGTCTCTGTATTAAATGAAGTCCCTTCCAGTTCCTGATAAAATTCCTTAAAGATACCCTGATTTAATATTTTACCATCAGGATTATAATTCATATCTATAGTATTTAATTTCCCCTTTGTCATAAGACCGCCAGGTCTACTCCTTTCATCAATTAACAAAGTCTTCTGACCATTTCGTGCACCAGCAACTGCTGCTGAAATCCCTTCTGGTTCCGAGCCGAAAACTATCAAATTATATTTTTCATCAAATGTTCTATCAATTTCCTCTTCATTAAACTCTGGATTAATATCAGCTTCATAATATATATTTTCATCTGTATATATGTTATTATTATAAACAGATAGACCGATAAAAGATATTATCACGATTAATAATATGACAAATAAATATTTCCTCATATATAATCACCTTTATTTACCGATTATCATCTAAAAACTCTAAATATGAAATACTTGATGCCCATAAAAATGCAGCTCCTAACAACTCCAGACTCTCTTCAACAAGAAAATCCATAAATCTATACCTGATTGATATGTAACCGCCTTCAGCTAAAAAATGATCAGCATTTTCATATAAGGCCAATAATTCGTCGCCCCCAAATTCTAAACTCCATTCATAAATTATATTACCGGCAGTCTGATACCAAAACCTAATATCTCTAGTTCCAGACATGGCTACTGCTAACCCATAAAAGGTACAACCAAAAAACATAATTAAAGCAGTTTTTTTATCTTCTAAAATCACTTCTCTATATCTTATTAAAGCATAAACAGGGATTAAGGCCATTAATCCAAAATAAGTCAATTCAGTAATTGATCTATAGATCATTTCATCTCTAAATAACAAAACACCTCTAACAGTTAGAAAATGCCTGACGTTACCTGCATCCTCCATGATCATTAATACAGCAAGGATTGCAAATAAAAACCAAAATTTAACTCCAGACTTTTTATCATTTGTTACTGAAATTCCTGCAATATAACTGGATGTCATCATAAAGAGACCGATAAATAACCATTGAAAAATTTCAACTGGTCCTCCTTCAGAAAAGAGATAATTCCATAAAAAAGGAATATTAAACCCATCGTGATCTACCATCCAATCTCTAATTCCATGAAAATTATATAAATCAACTAAAAAACTTGAGATATAAAATGCTAATAATATAATAAAGACAAATATAATTATTTGATAACTCTTTACTTTAAATCTATTTAATTTTCCCAATAGAACACCCCCTTATACTAGTTAATATTATCATTAATTAATGATATGAAAATATGAAATATTTGAAAATATTATGAAATCTAAATTATCTAAAGAGGTGATTAAAAAATGGGCTTATTAAAAATTATCAAAGAATATCATCGACAGAAAAAACGCTTAAATTTTAATAGAGACAGACTTCTTAAATATCAGGATAATGAATTTAGAAAACTACTTAAACATGCCTGGAATAATACTGACTTTTATAAGGAATTTTACAGTAACCATGGTATAAAATATACCGATCTAAAAAATATTAAACCTGAGAATCTTCCACCTATTAATAAAGAGCTTGTTATGGATAATTTTACTGACATATTAACCTCTAAAAATTTTAAAGCTAATGAATTAGAAGAATTCTTAAAAAATAATAAAAAACCAGGTTTAAAATTTAGAGATAAATATAAAATTCTTCATACTTCAGGAACAAGTGGAAATATAGGTATCTACATCTTCTCTAATCAAGAATGGGATTTTATCAAAGCTAATACTCTAAGAATTTATCCCGAGGGTTTCCCATTAAAAAGACAAAAGACAGCTTATATTGGTGCCGTCGATGGAAATTATGCAGGAGTAAATATCTTTATGGCAAGTCAGTCCGGTGTTGAAAAAATATTTTTCAAAGAACCTCTATTAATAGATATAAAAAGACCAATCCAGGATCAGCTTAATGCTCTAGAGTCAGAAGATCCTGATCTTCTATCCGGCTATTCTCAGGGAGTTGAAGAATTAGCTAGTTTTAAATTATCTGGCCAGTTAAATATTAAGCCTGATCTCTTAATCAGTGGCGGAGAACCCCTGACTAAAAGCCAGATTCAAACAATCAAAGAAGCCTGGCCAGAATCAAATATTGTAGATTATTATGCCGCCTCAGAATCGCCACTTCTCGGCATAGACAAACTAAATAATCAGGGAATGCTGCTATTTGAAGATTTAAACCTATTTGAGATTGATGATGAAGGTTATTATTTAACGCCTTTATATAAATATTTTCAGCCTTTAATCAGGTATAAAATGAATGACCTATTAGTAGAAAAGTCTTCAGACAAAAATATTAAAAATGGCTATAAAAGAATTAAAAAGTTAGCCGGCCGCGATGAGGAGACTCCAGTATTTTTATCTAAAGAAGGAGAAAAAATCTCTATCCATCCAATTATATTTGTCGAGTTTTATACTCCAGGTCTGGAAAAATTTAAGTTAATCCAGACAGATAAAGATTCCTTTGATTTCTATATCAAATTAAATCCTGGCTATGATTACCAGAAGATAATAGATAATATCAAAGATGAGCTAAATAATCTTCTGAAAGCAAAAAAGCTTTCCAATGTTGATTATAAAATAAAAGACCTGAAAACCTTAAATGATAAGCAATCCAGGTCTTCAGGTAAATTTAAATTAATTGAAAAAACAGAAGCAGCAGCAGAATTTAGTAAAAACTATAAGTAGTTTTCTGATTATATAATTCGCCCGGCTTTAAAATTGTATCAGGAAAATGACCCTGGTTTGGTGAATCAGGAAAGTATTGTGTTTCAAGACAGAAGCCTTCTCTATCCTTATAAAGCCTCTCAGCTTTACCAGGTCCAGCCGGGGCAATGCTATTACCACTATAAAACTGCATCCCTGGCTTGGTCGTATATACTTTCATCTTTAATTTATCATCACCAGAAACTGCCATACCAGCATAATTCATTTCATTATCTGACTGATTCAAGACCCAGTTATGATCATAACCTCCAGCAATGACTAACTGTTTATCTGATTGATTAATATCCTGGCCAATAGTCTTTAATTCTCTAAAATCAAAGGCAGTGCCAGCAACCCCAGTAAAAGTACCAGTAGGTATCATTCTCTGATTAATCTCTGTGATTTGATCACCATTAATCAGTAACTTATGATCAAGTATCTGGTCATCATCTTCACCATTTAAATTAAAGTAGCTGTGCTGGGTTAAATTGACAGGTGAAGGCTGATCAGTTTCAGCCTTATATTCAAAACTAATCCTATTGTCTTCAGTTAGTCTCACAGTAACATTAACGTCCAGATTACCAGGAAAACCAGATTCCCCATCAGCACTCTCGTATCTTAATACTAAAGCTTCTCCGGTCTTATCTTCAGTAATCCTGCCAGACCAGAGTTGCTTATTAAAACCAGCCCTGCCACCATGAAGGCAGTTGCCCTGGGGATTACTATCAAGTTGAAACTCTTCGCCCCTATAAGTATAAGCAGCACCGCCAATTCTATTGCCATATCTACCTATTAGAGCTCCAAAATAATTTTTGTCTTCAATATAATAATTTAGATTATCATAGCCTAAAACTACATCTCTAAAAGAGCCATTTTCTAGAGGTACTATTAATCTTACAAGAATACCTCCATATTCAATAATTTCAGCTCTCATATTATTGCTATTTTCCAGAGAAAATAAATTCACTTCTCTACCATCTGGTAGAGTACCAAACTTATTTTTTTCAATAACTGTCATCTATATCGCCCCTAAAAGTATAATAAATTTTTTACTCTTTATTATACTTCAGGATATTTAACTATTTTCCTGCATTAAAATATCAAGATAGTGATCTTCATTTACAATTCTCTCATAATTTATCTCAGAATTAAGAACTTCAACAAAACTCTTGATCCAGCTTGAATATAGAGAATGCATTAAATCCAGATCAACTCCAGTTTCTTCCCAGAATTCCTGATGGAGCCTGGCTTTATGCTCCCAGGTTATCTTATCCTCTGACTCAGTAGATTCAGATAACCTATCACAGGGCATCCGTTCTAAAAAGTAATCGTTTAATACCTTAAAAACATCTTTTAAACTCATTTCAGATTCAGATTTGACCTGTCTAGCAATATTTCTGGCCTGTTTCTTATAAACCTCTGCTAATAGTTCTCTATCATTAAATTGATCATAAAAATCTCTAACTAAAGCTGCCTCCCGACTTTGTGCTGAAACTATTGCAGCTTCAAGCCAGGGATGAATATTGCCATCAGTAATTAACTCCCTTAATGGAGCCTTTTCTTTTAGTTCTCCATACTCTTCTCTAATTGGCGCTACAATGTTCTCTACCTCAGCCTGGGAGTAAACTTCTGAAAAATTACTAACTAATTTTCTTTCTCTATCTTCAATTATCTTAATCTGTTGATATAACCATTCATGGATCGGTCCTAAAAATGCACTCATTATAAATCCCCTTCCTTATGTTGATTAGTATTATCAACATAATATCAGAGATGAGTCTTATCTTATATGACTTATATCACAGATAGCCAGTTACTATAAAATTCAATTCTTTTATCATTCCAGGTTTCAACAGGAGTTAAACTACCTCCAGAGTTTACATAATTTACTGGCTGAGCTATATTAAGGCCCTTTTTTAAATCTCTCTTATATTCTTTAACTAAAGTATTTTCATTATACTCAAAATGGCCGGTAATATATATCTCTTTAAGATCTTTACTGGCAAAGATTGCCGGGCCAACCTCATTACCAGCTGATATAACCTCAAGACCAGCCCCTTCTATTTCATTTTCACTTAACTTAAAGTATCTTGAATGAGGAATTTTAAATTCACCAGTTTTTTCAGGCAATAATTTATTATTATTTAAGTTATTCTGACTGAAAAGGCCAAAGATTTTTTCAGAGACCAGTCTTTTCTCAATTCCATATCTATATTTTAATGCTGCAATTACTGACCAGCATATATAGATAGTTGATTTAATATTTTCTTCAGCATAATCAAAGACTCCTTTAAGCTCATCCCAGTATTTTATTTCAGAAAACTCTTTATCTTCAAGGGGAGCACCAGTGATAATCAGTCGATCAAAATCATAATCAGCCAGTTTGCTAGTAGGCAGATAATTATTTTCAAGATAAGTTTTACTGGTATTTTTAGATATATATGACTCAAGCCTGATAAAACTCAGCTCCACATCTGCTCCTAGCTCAGCAAAGATCTGCTTAAACTGATTTTCTGTCTTTATCTTTGTTGGCATAAGATTTAAAACAGCAACCTTCTTCATTAAACTCACCTCTATATTTTGGCCAGGGCCTGATCGAAATCAGCAATAATATCTTCGATATTTTCAATCCCAACAGATACTCTTAACATATCCTCTGATACACCTGATTCCTTTAATTCTTCTTGACTTAATTGTTTATGGGTTGTTGTTGCAGGATGTAAAATAGAAGTCCTGTTATCTCCAACATGTGTAACAAGTGATGTTAAATCAAATGAACCCATTAATTTTTTTGCCGACTCAATTCCTCCTTCAACTCCAACAGTTAATATTCCACTGGCACCATCAGGCAGATACTTTTCAGTTAAATGGTATTTATCTGAACTCTTTAAGCCAGGATAATTAACCCAACTAACTTTAACATGGTCCTCTAAAAATTCTGCTAATTCCTGAGCATTACTGCTATGTCTCTCCATTCTTAATTCCAGGGTCTCGCTACCAAGGTTCAATAAAAACGCATTAAAAGGGCTTAATGTGGCCCCTAAATCTCTTAAAAGATTGGCTCTGGCCTTAACGATATAGGCCTCATCACCAAACCTCTCAACATAGCGAACTCCATTATAGGTTGGGTCTGGTTCAGTCAATTCAGGATACTTATCATTATCCCAGTTAAAACTCCCGCCATCAACAATTACTCCACCGACTGCCCTGGCATGGCCATCAATATACTTAGTTGCTGAATGTAAAACTATATCTGCTCCATGTTCCAGAGGATTACATAAAATCGGAGTTGGAAAGGTGTTATCAACTATTAACGGGACATCAATATTTTCTGCTACAGAACTAAATTTATCAAAATCCAATACATTTAAAGATGGATTACTAATAGTCTCTGCAAAAACTAACCTGGTTTCAGGTCTTGCTTTGCCAATAATCTCTTCAACAGAACTATCCGGATCAACAAAGGTAACATCTATCCCGTATTTCTTTAATGTGGATGAAAGTAATGTATATGTACCTCCATATAAATTTGAAATAGCTAAAATATGCTGACCCTGCTGACAGATATTTAATAAAGCTATAGTAGTCGCTGCCTGGCCTGATGAAGTTGCCAGAGCTGCCGCTCCTCCCTCTAAATCATTTATCTTCTCAGCAAAAGCTGCAACAGTTGGATTACTGATTCTGGAATAGATATGTCCTTCTTCTTTTAAATCAAAAATATCAGCCAGCCTTTCTGGATCATCATAATTATAAGTCGTTGATTGAATTAAAGGTAAAACCTGAGGGTCTCCTGCTTCTGGATTATAGCCTGATCTAACTGCCTTCGTAGATTTTTTCCATTTCTTTGTCATAAATTATCTCATCTCCTAGTGTGATATTTTATAAAATAAAAAAACTGCTCTTAATAGATTCAAGAGCAGAAAATAAAAAATCCTCAAAAAGAGGATTATCATTCCTCTCATCTATCATTTCCTAAAAAGGAAATGCTGGAATTGGCACCTTCTCTAAAAATAGAGAGGTTGCCGGGCTTCACAGGGCCAGTCCCTCTGCCACTCTTGATGATCTTTATTATATTTAAATGCTATGATATCAGTTAATATTACTCCTGTCAAGTATTAATTGATTAAAGAATAAAATAATTTATTAGGTCAGGTAACTTTTTTCATTTTTTTTACCTCACCAGTTTCTGCATCTACATAAAACATTTTATAAATCCTTGGAATCTGTCCACTTAAATTAGTTAATTGAGCACTAGGTGGTTTGGCATCAACTAACCTGGGATCATCCCAACCTAATTTTACCAACCATGTTTCTTCATCTTCAGATATCTCAACCTCTTCTACCCTCATTGATTCTAATTCTTTATCCTCGTTAATATATTTTGCAAATGAAGTTGCAGATTCAACTGCCTGCTTTACATCTATCATCTCAAGCCCTCCTAATTCAATCATCAATTTAAATGTCTAATCTTAATTATATTATAACATAGATTATTATTTTTTAATAAGTAATCAAGGAGAGTTAATTTCTTATAACTTTTCTATCTCTAATTATATATTTTCCGCCAACTAAACCTTTTATTACTTCAGGATATATTCTATGCTCCTCTTTTAATATCCTCTGTGATAAATCTTCAACTGAATCATTATCATTAACTCTAACCACTGCCTGTTCTATTATTGGTCCAGCATCAACACCTTTATTTACAAAATGAACAGTACAGCCAGAATATTTCACCCCATACTCAAGGGCTCGCTTCTGAGCATTAAGGCCTTTAAAAGCCGGTAATAAAGAAGGATGGATATTAATTATTTGATTCCTATATTCTTTGATAAAAGATGATGACAAAATTCTCATATAACCAGCCAGAGCTATTAAATCAATCTCATATTCTTTTAATATCTCGATAAGTTTCTCTTCATATTTACCATTTGAACTAAACGCCTCTGGATTAACAAAGATATTATCAACCCTGGCTTTATCGGCTCGTTTTAAAGCCCTGGCATCTCTATTATCTGAAATGACAAGATCAATTTTAGTAGGAATATCTCCTCTGGCAGAAGCATCAATTATGGCCTGTAAATTTGAACCTCTACCAGAGGCAAAGACTGCTATTTTCATAAATTTCACCTGCCTGACTTAAACAAATTCTAAAGAACTTTTTTCATCTTCAATTACTTCTCCAATTAAATGATATTCTTCATCAAGTTCTTCTAATAAATTAATTATTGCTGGTTTCTCACTTGAATCAACTACTAATATAAAGCCTATTCCCATATTAAAAGTTCTAAACATTTCCTGCTCAGCAATTGAACCTGCCTCCTGAATAACCTTAAATATTTCAGGTATCTGCCAGCTATCTTTATTAATTACTGCTTTTAAATTATCAGGCAAAATTCTAGGCAAATTCTCTAAAACTCCTCCACCGGTGATATGGGCCATTCCTTTTAAATTAAATTTATCTAATAGAGAAAGTATTGTCTGAACATAAATTTTAGTAGGTTTTAATAATTCCAATCCTAATTCTTGGTCAAGACTGGCTATCTTTTCCTTATAAGAATAACCAGCAATTTCAAAAAGGGCTTTCCTGGCCAGAGTAAACCCATTACTATGAACTCCACTGGAGGCAAGACCTATTAACTTATCACCGGCCTCAATATTTTCTCCAGTTATTAGCCTGGACTGATCAGTAATCCCTAAAGCAAAGCCAGCTAAATCATATTCACCTGTATTATAAAAACCTGCCATCTCAGCAGTTTCTCCTCCTAATAAAGCAGCTCCTGACTCCCTGCAACCAGCTGCTATCCCCTTTACTATCTCCGCAACTTTTTCAGGGTCAATATGACCTGTTGCCAGATAATCTAAAAAGAATAAGGGCCTGGCTCCCTGCACTAAAATATCATTTACTGACATGGCTACTAGGTCTATCCCAATCGTATCATGGATATCTAACTTAAAGACCAGTTTTAATTTTGTGCCAACACCATCTGTTCCTGAAACCAGAACCGGTTCTTTAAAAGCCTTTAAATTCGGTTTATATAGACCACCAAAACCACCAGAATTACTTATTACTTCTGGAGTAAAAGTTGATTCCACCTCTTTTTTCATCAATTCAACTGCTTTATTCCCCGCATCTATATCAACACCAGAATCTTTATAAGAAATCCCCATTACCTTGCCTCCTCCTGCATGAAATAATCAACTTTTGAATAATCTCCATCAAAACAGGCAGTACAAAAATCAATCTCAGGATCATTTTTAATAGCCTTACATAAACCTTCCTGACTTAAATAATGGAGACTATCAGCACCAATTATTTCAGCTATTTCGCTAACAGAATTCTGGCTAGCTATTAATTCTTTTCTTCTTGAGGTATCAAGACCAAAATAACAGGAATATGAAACTGGTGGAGAAGATATCACTAGATGAACCTCTGCAGCTCCAGCCTCTTTTATCCTGGCTATTATCTGTTTGCTAGTAGTACCTCGAACAATAGAGTCATCGACTAAAACAACCCTTTTATCCTTGATAATTTCTTTAATTGGAGCTAATTTTAACCGAACCTTAAGATCTCTTATCTCTTGAGTAGGTTGAATAAATGTCCTGCCCATATATCTGTTTTTTAAAATACCCCGAGCATAATCAATTCCTGACTTCTCAGAATATCCTAAAGCTGCTGCTATCCCTGAATCAGGTACAGGAACTACTATATCTGCCACAATATCAACCTCTTCAGCTAGCTTACGTCCCATCTCTTTTCTGGCCAGAAGAACATTCTGACCAGCAATATTACTATCTGGTCTGGCAAAATATATATACTCAAAAAGACAGAGACTGGTTCCATTATAGCCACTATATTTCCTGCTCTTTAAACCATTCTGATTAATAACTATAATCTCTCCAGGCTCAACATCTCTTATATATTCTGCTCCAATTATATCAAAGGCACAGGTTTCTGATGCAATTACATAACTATTATTTAACCTACCAATTGAAAGTGGTCTAAAACCTTTAGGGTCTCTAATAGCAATCAAACTATCTTCAGTCATACCAACAATACTGAAAGCTCCTTTAATCTGATGAAGACTCTGAGTAAGAGCCTCTACGATATCATCTTCAAAGGCTCTGGCTACTAAATGGGCAATAACTTCTGTATCAAGATTAGAATGAAAAATCGACCCATTCCTTTCAAGATTTTGCCTCAACTCAGGCCCATTGGTTAAATTCCCATTATGGGCTAATGCCAGACTGCCTTTAATACTATTTACTAAAAGAGGTTGGGCATTTACCAGTTTACTTGAGCCGCTGGTCGAATATCGGACATGACCGATTGCCATCTCACCTTTAAGTTCAGATATTTCAGCTTCACCAAATACATTCTCGACCAGTCCCATGCCCTTATGAATATTTATCTCTCCAGTCTTATTTACTGATATTCCTGCACTTTCCTGACCTCTATGCTGCAGAGAAATCAACCCAAGATAAGTAAGGTCAGAAGCATTATCTTCTCCATCTAAATTATAAATTCCAAAAACTCCACATTCTTCAATCATTTGATCAACTTCAATGGAATTGCTTCTTCCCATTTAGTTTTCAACTCCTCAATATAAATATCTATTAGATTATTTATCTTTAATCTTTCACCTTTAACTTCACCAATCACCTGATATTCAATACTATCACCAATTAATTCTTCAACCATCTCTTTATCTTCCCTGGCTAAACTAATAACTATCCTGCTCTGAGTCTCAGAAAAAAGCAGTTCTTCAGCCTTTAAATTAGACTCTATCTTAATATCTGCTCCCTTAAGATTACCAATAGAACTTTCAAACAATGTAACTGCAAGGCCTCCATCTGAACAATCATGAGCTGATTTAACAAAGCCTGCTTTAATTAGTTCCAGACAGGTCTCTTGAATTTTTTTCTCTTTTTCTAAATCTAATTCTGGAATCCTACCTTTTACATGACCATGAATAGATTCAAGATACTGGCTTCCTCCTAATTCAGATTCTGTTTTACCTAATAATATAATCAAATCTCCTATATTTTTAAAGAATTGGTCAGTTGCATATTCAAGCTTATCTAAAAGCCCAACCATTCCAACTATTGGTGTAGGATAAACTGCTCCCTCAGGATTTTCATTATAAAAACTAACATTTCCGCCAGTAACTGGTGTATTTAAGGCCTGACAGGCTTTTGAAATTCCTTTTATAGACTTTTCAAACTGCCAGAATATTTCTGGTTTCATCGGGTTACCGAAATTTAAGCCATCGGTGATTGCCAGAGGTCTGCCACCGGAACAGGTTATATTTCTTGCTGCCTCTGCTACAGCTATCTCTCCACCTCTTTCAGGATCTAAATAACAATACCTGGAATTACAATCTGTTGTCAGAGCCAGACCTTTATCTTTGCCTTTAATTCTTAAGACAGCAGCATCTGATCCAGGTAAAACAACCGTATTTATCTGAACCATATGATCATATTGTTCATAAATATATGATTTACTGGCTATATTTTCTGAAGTTATTATCGATTCTAAGATATTATTATAATCTATATCATCTTTCCTTGTTAATCTATTTTCCTCAATGCTAAATAAACTATCAATATCAAAACTCTTTAGTTCATTGTAATAATCAGGTTCTTTGCTCTCCCTCTTATATTCAGGAGCATCATCTGCAAGGATTCTAGCCGGTACCTCTGCAACCTTCTTTCCTTTATTTAAAACTCTAATCATACCGTCATCAGTAACTTCTCCGATAACTGCAGCATTTAGATCCCATTTAGAAAAAATCTGTTCAACCAGGTCTTCCTTGCCTGCCTCTGGAATAACCAGCATTCTTTCCTGAGATTCTGAAAGTAAAACCTCATAGGAATTCATACCTTCCTCTCTTTTAGGTACTAAATCAATATCTAACTCTATACCGGTCTCACCTCTACTGGCCATCTCTGAAGCTGAGCTGATCAAACCGGCAGCTCCCATGTCCTGAATCCCAACCAGACATCCAGTTTTTATCAATTCCAGACTGGCTTCTAGCAATAATTTCTCCATAAAAGGATCTCCAACCTGAACTGCTGGTCTATCCTCTTCAGATTCATCAGTTAACTCATCTGAAGCAAAGCTTGCTCCCTGAATTCCATCTCTGCCAGTTGCGGCACCAACAACCATAACTGGATTACCAATTCCGCTGGCAGTTGCAGTTGAGATATCTTCATGGTCCATGACCCCAACACACATGGCATTAACGAGAGGATTACCCTGATAACTATTTGAAAAATATGTTTCACCGCCAACTGTTGGCACTCCAATACTATTGCCATAACCAGCAATTCCTGCCACAACTTCCTCAAATAAATATTTTACATGTTCATCATCTAAAAAACCGAACCTTAAAGAATCTAGCAGAGCAATTGGCCTTGCTCCCATTGTAAAGATATCTCTAATAATACCTCCAACTCCAGTAGCTGCACCCTGATATGGTTCTATAGCCGATGGATGGTTATGGCTCTCAATTTTAAAAGACAATGCCTGATTATCACCTATATCAATTATCCCAGCATTTTCTCCTGGGCCCTGTAATACTACTTCTCCTTCAGTTGGAAAGTTTCTTAAGACAGCCTTAGAGTTTTTATAACTACAATGTTCTGACCACATAACCCCAAACATACCTAATTCAGTATAATTTGGCTCTCTCCCTAGCAAATCAACAATCATATTATATTCTTGTTCAGTTAAACCTTCTATTTCCCAGGGCTTATTTGTTTGATTCATTAATTAACACCTTCTTTTAAAAAACTGATTAAAGACTCAAAAATCTTTTTGCCATCACTGCTGCTCAGTATATCCTCAGAGGCTCTTTCAGGATGGGGCATCAAACCAAATACATTTCTTTTTTTATTACAAATACCGGCTATATTTTCTATTGAACCATTTGGGTTTTCAGAGTCATTTAGGTATTTCAAAACAATTTGATCATTAACTTTTAGTTTATCTAAACCTCTATCATCTATATAAAAATTCCCTTCTTGATGAGCAACTGGAATATTTAAAATCTGATCTCTTTCTAATTTTTCTGTAAATGGTGTCTGATTGTTTTTAATCTGAAGTTTTACATGTTTACAGACAAACTTTAAATTATTATTAACCTTCATGGCCCCTGGGAGCAGACCAGCCTCCATTAAGATCTGAAAGCCATTACAAATTCCTAAAACAAGGCCACCTTGATTAGCAAAATCTATTACTGAATCCATAACCGGTGAAAATCTGGCAATTGCACCAGAGCGGAGGTAGTCACCATAGGAAAAGCCACCTGGCAATAAAATAGCATTATAATTATTTTCAAGATCTTCTTTATGCCAGATCATATCAGTCTTAATCTCAAATACCTCTTCAACTACATATCTTAGATCCTGGTCACAGTTGGAACCTGGAAAAGTAACAATCCCAAATCGCATTTAAGCCATCTCCTCTATATTGAATCTATAATCTTCAATGACAGGATTAGCAAGTAGTCTCCTGCACATCTCATCTACCTGCTCTTTAACCTGTTCTTTATCTGTTAAATCAGTGATTTTAAGTTCCATATATTTGCCTACATTTAAATCACTAACATTATTATATCCAAGTGCATTTAATCCTGCCTGGACTGCCTGCCCCTGGGGATCTAAAATACTCTCTTTTAACTGAATATTAATCTTGACTAACCATTCCATTATAATTCCCCTTTCCCAATAATTCTTTTAAGCATTTCTTTATAAGCTGACTCAACATCTCCTAAATCTCTCCTGAACCTATCTTTATCAAGTTTTTCTTTTGTATTACTATCCCAAAATCTACAGGTATCTGGAGATATTTCATCAGCAAGAACTATTTCACCATCTCCTGTATATCCAAACTCTAATTTAAAATCAACTAGATCTATTTCTCTTTTATCGAGAAATTCTTTTAAAATCTTGTTAATTTTAAAAGCCATTTCATTTATTTTCTCTAAATCACTCCCTGTCGCTAATTCCAAAACTTCTATATGAAAATTATTTATTAAAGGATCACCTAAATTATCATCTTTATAATAATATTCTAAAACCGGCTTATCTAAAACCACCCCTTCTTCAATACCGATTCGCTTGCTTAAGCTCCCGGCAACTATATTTCTCATAACAACTTCAACAAGTATAATATCTACTTTTTTAACCATAGAATCTCGCTCATTTAATTCTTTAATCAAATGGGTTTTAATTCCCTTCTCTTCTAATAACTCAAAAAAGAAATTGCTAATCTTATTATTTATCTTACCTTTTCCAGTAATCTGACCTTTCTTCTGGCCGTTAAAGGCAGTAGCATCATCTTTAAAATGCACAATGACCTGATCATCCTGATCGGTAGAAAAAATCTGCTTGGCTTTGCCTTCATAGATCATTTTCCTTTTTACCATCTCCATAAAACCTCCGTTTTTGAGAAAATAGTGAATTTATATTGCCAGTAATTTTCTAATCTGCAAATTTTTCATTAGTTTTAAGATAATCCTGATAACCCTTATCTTCTATTGCAGCTGCTGTATCTAAAACTTTCTTTTTCATTTCTTTTCTGTATGCTTTCTGCTTTTGGTTTAACTCTTCATCACTCCGCGCTAAAATCTGAACTGCCAGCAAAGCAGCATTTTTAGCTCCATTAATTGCCACAGTAGCCACCGGTACACCAGGCGGCATCTGTACGATTGAATAAAGTGAATCCAGGCCACTTAATTTTGATGTTTTTACTGGAACTCCAATTACAGGCACAATCGTCACCGCCGCCACCATGCCAGGCAGGTGGGCTGCTCCTCCAGCTCCAGCTATAATTACATCAAGGCCCTTATCTTCTGCAGTTTCCCCATATTTATATAATCTAGCTGGTGTCCGATGGGCTGAAACTACTGTCAACTCATATTCTATCTCAAATTGATCTAATATTTCTGCTGCCTCTTTCATGACCGGCAGGTCAGAATCACTACCCATTATAACTCCTACTCTAGGTTTCATTAAATCTTGCCTCCCCTAATTTCAATTAATTTACTAGCTTCAAAAGCCTGCTCAGCAGCATCAGCTAAAATATCTGCTGTAGCAGTTAGATGACCCATTTTACGACCAGGCCTGGATATAGTCTTCTGGTAAATATGAATCTTAATACCTTTGAGTTTAAGGGCTTCTTCCAGTCCATAGATTTTAGCCTTTCCTTCTTTTCCACTTCCTAGAATATTGCGCATCACTGAGGGTCTCAATAAACTTGTATCTCCTAGCGGCAGAGATGTAATTGCTCTGATATGCTGCTCAAATTGAGAAGTTACACAACCTTCGATTGTATAATGTCCGGAATTATGAGGTCTAGGTGCTATTTCATTTACTAAAAGTTGATCATTTTCTGTTACAAACATTTCCACGCAAAAGATACCTATGCCCTCAAAAACCTCTAATACTTCTTTAGCAAAGTTCTCAGCTTTTATCTTCAGTTTAGTTGAAATTTCAGCTGGAACTTTTGTTTCGTAAAGTATGTTGTTTTGATGATCGTTTTCTCCAATTGGATAAACTTTCATTTCTCCAGTTAAATCCCGGGCTGCAATAATAGAAATTTCCTTTTTGAAAGGAATATATCTTTCAGCCATCAGCGAAGTTTTCCCAGCTCCTAACTTTGCAAAAACTTCTTCAACTTCCGCTTCATTATTAATAACAGAATTGCCTTTACCATCATAACCACCTGTACAACTTTTTAACATTA
>SLSL01000070.1 GCA_007130465.1 Halanaerobiaceae bacterium
AAAGAACTATTTGCTCAGGGGATTCATAACGCAAGTCCTAGGGTAGATAAGCCATTTATAGCTCAGAACTGTGCAGCCCTGCCTAGAAATCTTCTAGAAAGTCTTTTATTTGGAACAGAAAAAGGTAGTTTTACCGGGGCCCATTCTAAACCTGGCTTATTTGAACAGGCTGAGGGGGGAACAATTCTTCTGGATGAGATTAACTCTCTGGATTATGATCTCCAGGCAAAATTATTAAGAGTTCTCCAGGAAGGTAAAGTTAGAAGAGTTGGGGGACAAAAAGAGATAGATGTTGATATTAGAATTATCTCAACGATGAATCAAAGTCCAGATCAGGCCTTTGCTGATGGGACTCTGCGTCAGGATCTATTTTTTAGGATAAGTGTTGTTTCCTTTTCCCTCCCGCCTCTGAGGGAGAGAAAAGAAGATATTCCAGTTTTGGCAGATTATTTTATATCTAATTTTAATCAAAAATTTGGCCAGAGTCTAAATGGAATAAGTGATCAACTTCTAAAAAAGATGAAATCCTATCACTGGCCAGGTAATGTAAGAGAGCTAAAACATATGATAGAATGCGGCTTTAACCTCTGCCAGGATGGTTCATGTATTAATTTGGAAATGTTGCCCGACTATCTACAAAATAAACTGAATCAGGATAGTTTTTCAGAAAGTAATGAATTAAATAAACTGGGGCAGCTTCCTTCAGTCAAAGAACTTCCATCTCTCCCCAGGTATCTTGAAAAGGTAGAGATTGAGCTAATTAAAGAGGCTTTAGAGCTTACTAATAATAATATAACTAAGGCTGCTGAGGAGTTAGATTTATCAAGACAATCTCTCCAGTATAAACTTAAAAAATATAATATAAAAGTTTAGATAATTAACTAAAGTTGGTACAGGATTTGCATGTTTATAATAGCAGAAGAGACTAGAGGAGGATTTATATGAATCTTTGGTTGATTGTGGCATTTTTAGTTGCTGGTTTTTTATTTGGCTTCTGGCGACATCAGGATAAAAAAGTTAGTAGAGTCTCTGATTTAGTAATATTTTTTGGGTTAATGATTTTAATCTTTATCATGGGTACCAGAATAGGTGCCGATGAAGAAGTAATAGCAGATCTTGGCCAGATTGGTTTTCAGGCCTTTGTCATTGCTGTTGGTGCTATTGCAGGAAGTGTAATCTTTCTATATTTATTTTCCTTTTACTTAAAAGCTGCTCTGGACCACAAAGACGGTTCAGTTAATGGTTATGAAGAGATGGTTGCAGCAGAAAATGGTGGAGCCTTAAAATTAACCGGGCAGATAATGGCCATAGTAATAGCAGGTTTATTTATCGGCTGGTTATTTCTGCCTCAATCTATTTTGCCAGCACTAGAAAATCTTACTGTAGCTGCCCTGGCAGTATTGCTTTTAGGAGTTGGTATAGATATTGGCCAGAACAGGTTAATATTTAACCAGATTAAAGCTCTTGGCATCAGATTAATAGTTATTCCTTTGTTTGTTGCGTTAGGTAGTATTTTAGGTGCTGTTATTTCTGGAACTTTAATCGGACTTGCCGCCAATGAAACAGCAGCAGTTGGAGCAGGCTTCGGCTGGTATAGCCTATCAGCAGTAATGCTTACAGATTTACATAGTGTTGAATTAGGTTCTTTAGCTTTCCTAACAAATATTATTAGAGAGCTCCTTGCTTTAATCTCAATTCCATTAATATCAAGATTTTTAGGAGGCATTCCAGCAATTGGACCAGGAGGGGCGACAACAATGGATGTAACCCTGCCTTTATTAAGGGAGTCAGGCGGTGAGGCAATAGTTATTCCAGCCTTTATTAATGGAGTAATTCTTTCGACCTTAGTTCCAATCCTGGTACCTTTCTTATTAAATTTATAATGAGGTGAAGTAATGCCCAGAAAATTAATAGATGAAATCTTATTAAAAAATAAAGCAGGTGGAATAAAGGTAATTTCATTAATCGGGCTGGCAAAAAATGCTGGTAAGACAACAGCTTTTAACCAACTTGTATCAGAATTAGCACATGAAGGCTATCAACTTGGCCTGATTTCTTTTGGTAGAGATGGTGAAGAGGTAGATGCAGTTACAAATAAAGAAAAACCGAAAATCTCTATACCTTCAGAGACTTTTTTTGTAACAGCTGAAAATGTTAAAGCAGAGTTAGAGTCTGAATTTCAGGTTTATAAAACAACTGATATTTCAACAACATTAGGCAGAGTTAATATCTATAAGAATACCAGTTATTTTAATAAAGAAGTCGAATTGGCTGGCGTTAATAGAATCAGTAATCTGGAAAAAATCAAAAACTTTCTGGCAAACAAAATTGAATATTTAATTGTTGATGGAGCTTTAGATAGAAAAAGCTCATCTCTCCCAGGTCTATCAGATAAGACAATTCTGGCAACAGGAGCAGTTCTGGCCCCTGATATTGAAGGGGTAATTGCTAAAACTTCTTTAGCAGTTAAAAAACTTCTTCTTCCTCAAGTCCAGTCAGAAAAAGAAAGAGATATTTATCAAAATTTAATTAACGATAATCTAAATAACAAAAAAATACCTGGAGGCTGGCTGATAGAATTTAAAGGTTTATCCAGGGATAATAATTTTGAAATCAAAAAAGTTATAGAATTAAAGTCTGATAGCTCTCTAGGAATTTCTAGAGAATTAGATAGAAAGTTGAATAAAATATCATTAGATCAGCCGACATCTAAAACATTGATTTTATCAGGGGCTTTAACAGATAGTCTAGGAAGAAAACTATTAGACAATAAACTTAAAAATTTTAAAATTATAATTCAGGATGGAACGCGAGTTTTTTTGCAAAACAGATATCTAACAACTCTTAAACGTAACCAGGTCAATATTGAAGTAATAAAAGAAATTAATCTAGCTGCAATTACAGTTAATCCACATAATCCAGAAGGTAGAGATCTGGATTCAGATAAATTAAGAAAAGAACTAAAAGACTTATTTCCTGAAATTCCTGTTTATGATGTAAAAGCAGCAGATTACCACAGTAATTAATTTAATATTGGAGGTTATTCAGTATGGCAAAATTAGATTTAGATCAGAATAAAGTAAAACGCTGCCGCTTGGCTTCAGTTAAGATAGCCGATAGCGTCGATAATTACATAGAAGGTTTAACAACAACCTCAGTTGAGCGGACTATATTAAGGTTATATGGAGTCGATGGTGTAAATTCTGAAGAGATACCAGTACCTAATTTAATTGTTGATCAACTCAATAAAGCTGATTTATTAGAAGCAGGAGCTGCAGTCAGGCTTGGCCAGGCATTACTTTCAAGCCAGTTGACTGTAGAAGATTTGTCAGAGGCAATAGCAGAAAATAAACTTGATATCATTAAATTGATCAATAACTCTAATCTTAATTCAAATAAAGTAAAGTCCTATATGAGAGAGCTGGCCAGTAATAGAGCTAAAAAGATTAAAGCCATCAGAGAAAAGAGAGATGAATTACAGCAGGAATATCCACCAGGTCCTAAGCCCTGGTTATATGTCATTGTAGCAACAGGTAATATTTATGAAGATGTACAGCAGGCCAGAGCAGCAGCCAGACAGGGTGCTGATATTGTTGCAGTTATAAGGAGTACAGCTCAGAGTCTTTTAGATTATGTTCCCTATGGACCAACTACTGAAGGTTTTGGTGGTACATATGCAACCCAGGAAAATTTTAAAATTATGCGAGAGGCCCTTGATGAAGTTGGCCAGGAAGAAGGCCGTTATATCCAGCTTGTTAATTACTGCTCAGGTCTTTGCATGCCAGAGATAGCAGCTATGGGAGCAATTGAACGGCTGGATATGATGCTTAATGATGCTATGTATGGAATTCTTTTCAGAGATATCAATATGAAGAGAACCTTTGTTGACCAATATTTTTCCAGGTTGATAAATGCCTATGCAGGTATTATTATAAATACAGGAGAAGATAATTATCTCACAACTGCCGATGCTTTATCTGAAGCTCATACTGTTGTTGCTTCACAGTTTATCAATGAAGAACTGGCCAGCAGAAGTCAATTACCTCCTGAATTAATGGGGCTTGGCCATGCCTTTGAGATAGACCCAACAGTTAAAGACGGGTTTTTGCTTGAAATTGCCCAGGCCCAGCTGGTGAGGCAGTTATTCCCTGAGGCTCCATTAAAATATATGCCGCCAACAAAATACATGACTGGGGATATCTTTAAAGGCCATCTCCAGGATGGTATGTTCAATTTAACCTCAATTATAACCGGTCAGGGCATCCAGCTTTTAGGAATGTTAACAGAGGCAATCCATACTCCTTTCATGCAGGACCGGGCTCTCAGCCTTGAAAATGCAAAATATATCTTTAATAATGCCTGTAATCTTGGCGGGGAGATCCAGTTTAAACCAGATGGTAAAATTCAGGGGCGGGCAGATAAGGTTCTCGATGAAACTGTAGAGATGCTTGAAGAGATAGCTGAAAAGGGCTTAATCTCAGCCCTGGAATCAGGTCTCTTTGCCGGGATTGAAAGGCCAAGAAATGGCGGCAAAGGCAAAGATGGTGTAATCAAGAAAGCATCAGATTATTACAACCCCTTTGCAGAAATATTTAGAAAGGAGTTGGTTGCCAGTGAGTAGAGATTTAACAGCAATTAAACCATATGGAGATACAATGAATGACGGTAAAATTCAGTTAAGCTTTACTCTGCCTGTGCCAGCAGGTCCAGAGGGTAAAGAAGCGGCTAGAAAGATGGCATCTCAGCTCAATTTAAAAGAGGTAGAAGTGGTTCATACTAAAGACCTTGGGGAAGATTTCTCATTTTATATTGTCTATGGCCAGACAGATAAAACAATCGATTATACTAAAATTAGAGTTGCCAGGGCAACAAGTTCAGTAATGGATTATTATGAAATAAATGAATATATAGAAGAAAATATAGGCCGACCTTTAAGAGTTGTTGGAGCATGTACCGGTTCTGATGCCCATACTGTTGGCCTTGATGCAATCATGAATATGAAAGGCTATTCAGGAGAATATGGACTTGAGCGCTATCCGATGTTTAAAACCCTAAATCTTGGCAGTCAGGTGCCTAATGAAGAATTAATCCATAAGGCTCTGGAATTTGATGCTGATGCAATGTTAATATCTCAGGTAGTAACTCAGAAAGATATTCATGTTAAAAATCTAACTGAACTTGTAGAACTCCTGGAAGCAGAGAGATTAAGAGATAAATTTACAATTGTAGTTGGCGGTCCGAGGATTAGCCATGAACTAGCCCTTGAATTAGGATTTGACGCCGGGTTTGGAATTGGAACTCTCCCGCCGGAAGTAGCCTCGTTTTTAGCAGAAGAATTAAACCGTGAGATTAATAAGGAGGAGAATTAATAATGATAACAGCTAAAATCCGTCTTAGAATGAGTAATGCCGATGCCCATTATGCAGGCAATTTAGTTGATGGTGCCAAGATGTTAGAGCTCTTTGGCGATGTTGCAACTGAACTATTAATAAGAAATGATGGAGATGAAGGGCTATTTGTCTCCTATGACAATGTTGAATTTACAGCCCCAGTCTATGCCGGAGATTATATTGAAGCCAAAGGTAAAATTGTCAAGGTCGGTAATTCTTCAAGAAAAATGGAATTTGAAGCCTATAAAGTTATCGCCCCGGCTGAAGATGCAGAATTCGAATCAGCTGCCCAGGTCCTTGATGAACCAGTACTTGTCTGTAAGGCCGAGGGAACCTGTGTTGTTCCTAAAGAAAGACAGCGGGAAGTGTAATCCATGGATAATTTAATTATAACAGCTGCAATCTGTGGCGCAGAAGTAACCAAGGAAGACAATCCAAATTTACCGATAACTCCAGCAGAAATAGCAAATGAGGCTAAAAAGGCTGAAGAGGCTGGAGCTGCAATAATTCATCTCCATGTTCGAGACGAAACCGGCCAGCCAACTCAGAGCAAAGAACGGTTTGCTAAAGTAATTGAAGCAATTGAAGCCAGGGGTGTTACAGCTATAATTCAGCCATCAACAGGTGGGGCAGCCGGTATGAACTGGAAGGAAAGAATTCAACCAGTCTATTTAGAGCCTGAAATGGCTACATTAGATTGCGGGACAACTAATTTTGGTGATGAAATCT
>SLSL01000156.1 GCA_007130465.1 Halanaerobiaceae bacterium
AAAAAAAATTAAATATTAAACTGTGAAAAATTAATAAAATTAATTACTAATAAGAAAGGAGGGCCAAAAATGATTAAGGGCTATTTAAGTCAGATGAATTTCGTATTTAATCTAATAAGTAAAGTAGATGTAGACCAAGGGGTTAGTATGTCTAATTCAGAAAGTAGATTTTTAGATAGAATAAGAGAAACTTTAAAATCAAATAGCCTATCATTTAATATGACCTATCCTTATCGAGATAAAATAATTAGAAATCATTAAATTTCTAAAAGAAACTGGATAACTGGATACCAACTAATAACTGCGGTCATATTAAACCGCGGTATTTTTATGTAATAATATATATTTAAACCGCGGGGATTTCCGCGGTTTTTTTATTTAAAATAGAAAAGAGGAACTTAAATGAAGTCAATTAAATTAGCTTTAAAGTATATGGAAACAAAAAAAATCAAATATTTAATGGCATTTATATCAGTAGGTATGGCTGCAATATTAATGCTTATAAACCCTTTAATAATAAAAATTACTATCGACTCAATTATCGGTGATGAACCCCTAAATATACCTGGGCCAATCATAAAGATTTTTGGAGATTATTTAATTAATGACAATTTAGTCAATCAACTATGGTTGCCGGCATTATTAATTTTATTAATAACAGTTTTAAGAGGAGTATTTTTATATTTGAAAGGCAAATGGGCAGCAGAAGGTGCAGAAGAATTTGCTAGGAATCTCCGTAATGAATTATTTGAACACCTACAATACCTGGATTTTAATTATCATATAAGAAAAGATACTGGAGACCTAATTCAGCGGAGCACCTCAGATCTAGATACAATCAGAAGGTTTCTGTCAATTCAATTAGTTGAGGTTGGAAGAGCATTCTTTATGTTAATTACAGTTGTTATCATTATGCTATCTCTAGATTTATATATGACTCTTATTTCTATGATGGTAGTTCCAATAATTTTTATCTTTGCATATGTATTTTTCAAAAAAGTTAAAGTAGCTTTTAAAGCTTCAGATGAAGCAGAGGCAAGATTATCAACAGTAATTCAGGAAAATCTTACTGGGGTTAGAGTTGTTAAAGCATTTGCTAAACAACCATATGAAAAAATAAAATTTGATCAAAAGAATAGTGAGCATAAAGATTTAACATTTCATTTAATTAAACTGCTTGCATATTACTGGTCATTTTCAGACCTAATCTGTTTTGTGCAAATAGGGATTGTTTTAATAGCAGGTTCCTTTAGAGCAGCCTCAGGACAATTAACTCTTGGCACATTAGTAGTCTTTACAACTTATATTGGTATGCTTCTTTGGCCAGTAAGACAGACAGGTAGAATTTTGACTGACATGGGCAAGGCAGAGATAGCTTTTGAGAGAATAAATGAAGTCCTGGCTGAACCTCGAGAGACTTATAGAAGTTATGGTTATGATGAAAATCTATCAGGAAAAATTGAAGTCAAAAATTTATCTTATGCCTATGAAGATGAATTAGTTCTGGATAACATATCTTTTGAAATTAACCCTGGGGAAAAGTTAGGAGTTTTAGGCACAACAGGCTCAGGAAAAAGTACTCTTGCCTATATTTTAACAAGGTTATTAGATTATGAAGAAGGTTCTATAAAGATAGATGATAGAGAACTCAAAGAATTTAATAGAGGCTTTATAAGAGAGCAAATCGGTTTAATTTTACAGGAACCATTTTTATTTGCTAAATCTATTAAAGAAAATATTGTGATTGGAGCAAAAGAAAATGAAAATTATATTGATTTATCAGTTGAAGTCGCTCAATTTAATAAAGTGATTGAAAATTTTAAAGATGAATACGATACTAAAGTCGGTGAAAAAGGAGTTTCATTATCTGGAGGACAAAAACAGAGATTGGCAATTGCAAGAACATTAATCAAAAATACTCCGATAATTATATTTGATGACTCACTCAGTGCAGTCGATACTAAGACAGACTTTTTAATTAGAAAGTCATTAAGTGAAAGGTATGGTGATAAAACTATGATTATTATCTCTCATAGGATTGATACATTAGCAGATACAGATCAGGTAATAGTAATGGACAAAGGCAAAATTGTTCAAAGAGGAAAACATGAAAATTTAATATCTGAATCAGGTCTTTATAATAGGACCTGGAAAATTCAGAGTCAAACAGATATTGAATAATAAGTATTGGAGTGATGACGTTGAATAATAAAGAAAAATCATTTAAGAAAAACTTAGATATAAAACTATGGAAAGAAATAATGTTATATAGTATTCCCTATAAGAAACTTATAATTGCATTATCTGCTGTTATGCTTTTAGTTGCCGGGATTGATGCCATACTTCCATTATTGACTAGATATGCAATTGATAATTATATTGTCACAGGAAATTTAAATGGACTATATAGCTTTAGCCTAATTTATTTGATTATTATATTAGTCCAGGGGATTAATATCTTTGCATTAATCTATTTTGCAGGCAAACTCGAAACAGAGATGGCAGCATCGATCAGGGAAAAGGCATTCACCAGTTTGCAGGAGTTGTCATTATCATTTTATAATGAGAAACCTGTTGGCTGGTTAATAGCCAGGCTAACCTCTGATGTCCACAAACTATCGAGTATTATATCCTGGGGAATAGTTGATTTTGTCTGGGGATTTGCAATGATGTTTTCAATAGTATTTATCATGCTTAGACTTAATTTCAGACTGGCATTGATAACATTAACAGTATTACCAGTACTATTGATAATAAGCATCTATTTTCAGAAAAAAATTCTTCATGAATTTAGACTTGTAAGAAAGATAAACTCAAAAATTACAGGTTCATTTAATGAAGGTATCTCAGGTGCCAAGACAAGCAAGACCCTTGTTATAGAAGATAGAAACTGTGAAGAGTTTTCAGATTTAACAGGTAAGATGGCTAGATCATCTATAAAGGCTGCAATTTACTCCTCATTGTTTTTACCTTCTGTGCTTGTTCTTAGCAGTATTGGTACAGGGCTTGCACTCTGGCAGGGAGGTAATGCTGTCATTCAGGGAGCTATAACTTATGGTACTCTGGTAGCATTTATAAGTTATACAGTTCAATTTTTTGAACCTGTTAGAGAATTGGCCAGAGTATTTGCTGAACTTCAATCAGCCCAGGCTGCTGCTGAAAGGATAATTTCTTTAATTAATACAGACTCAGAAATAATTGATAGCAAAGATGTTATTGAAAAGTATGGTACAATTTTGCAGCCTAAGAAAGAAAACTGGCCAGAAATCAAAGGTGATATTGAATTCAAAAATGTAGATTTCAAATATAGTGATAATGAAGAAGTCTTAAAAAACTTTAATTTAAAGGTATCTGCTGGGCAAAAAATTGCTCTAGTAGGTGAGACAGGTTCTGGCAAAAGCACAATAGTCAATCTGTTATGCCGCTTTTATGAGCCAGTTAATGGAGCGATAAATATTGATGGAATTGAATACAGAAATCACTCTCAAAGTTGGCTGCAATCAAATATAGGTTATGTATTACAGGACCCACATTTATTTAGCGGTACAATAAGAGACAATATTAGATACGGTTTTGAAGATGCGACAGATACAGAAATAAAAGAGGCTGCTGATTTAGTACAGGCAACAGAATTCATAAATCAATTGCCAGATGGTTTTGATACAGAAGTTGGTGAAGGAGGAGATTTATTATCTACCGGTGAAAAACAATTAATTTCATTTGCACGGGCCATTATATCAAATCCAGCGATATTCATCTTAGATGAAGCTACTTCTTCAATAGATACAGAGATGGAATTAATTATCCAGAAGACTATAAATAATGTATTAAGAAATCGTACAAGTTTTATAATCGCTCATAGACTTTCAACAATAAAAAATGCAGATAAAATTATTGTTTTAAAGAATGGAGAAATTATAGAATCAGGCAACCATTATCAATTAATTGACAGAAAGGGGAGTTATTATGATCTCTATCAAAATCAATTTTACAATAGAAGAAACACAGAGAAACAAAGAATTACTTCATAAAGAAGAGACTAATTGCAGGAATTCTGGCAAAAGCAAAGAATATAATAATTGAATCTAATTAGAAAGGGTGATTGTAAATGATAGAGTTAAATAGCAAGTTGCCTGAGTTTTCTCTACCTGCTCAGGATGATAAAGTTTATACACATGAGGATTTTAAAGGTTCAAAACTAGTTTTATATTTTTATCCTAAAGCTAATACCCCTGGTTGAACAAATGAAGCTATCTCATTTAGAGATAGCCAGGAAGCTCTGGAAGAGCTTGGTGTAAAAATAGTTGGGGTTAGTAAAGATAGTATTAAATCTCAGAAAAAATTTGCTGATAAAAATACCCTGAACTTTCCATTATTAGCTGACACTGAAGGTGAATTATGTAATGAATTTGGAGTCTTGAATTTAGTTGGGATGATTAAAAGGTCAACCTTTATCTTTGATGAAGAAGGTATATTGATAAAAAAATATGAAAAAGTTAAGAATGCAGGTCAGCATGGTGGAGAAGTTTTAGAATTTCTAAAAGAATATTAAATTTAAAGGGCGGATAACTCCGCCCTTTATTTGAAATTTGAATATTTTTATTAAACTATTGACATTAATATTGCTTATATGGTAAACTATTAATTGTAAAGTAGATAACAAAAATATTTTTTTAACATATGGTGATAATGATTTTCATTTATATCAAGTTCAAGGAGGATATATGAACTTAATAAGACCTGTAGTTCAAAATTTAGAGAAAATTTGTAGGGGAAATAGTGTTTTGTTTAATTTATATGCCTGGCCATATAAAAAGACAGTACAGAGAGAAATTAGACTTGGCAGTATCACACAAGAAGATAAGGTATTAAATATAGGTTGTGGAGCGCTGCCATTTACTTCATACCATATAAATCGATTAACAGGGGCTTCAATAATTGCAGTAGACCTTGATAATGAGGCTGTAATAGAAGCTAAAAATTTATTGTCAAAATTAAAAATCTCTGAAGAAGAAATTTTCCCAGTTAATCTTGCGGCTTTAGAGGCGATTGAAAAATTTGATTTTACTAAAGTCGTTGCTGCTTTACAGACTGAAGGTAAAAAAGAAATACTTAAAGCTATAGAAAAAAAGGCTAGGAGAGAAAGAAATGATATTCAATTTATTGTAAGGGAGCCTAGATCAGGTTTTACAAATCAATATGATAATATTTCTTTAGAAAAATTAAGTAATCAAAAAATTAATCAGGCTAAGCAGAAGTTTCCTACATTTGATCGATCAATTTCAATTAAATTAGGAGCAAACTAAGATGAAATCAAATAAAGTTCTGGCGGCTTTAATATTTATAGGATTAATTATATCAATTCGTTCAGGTTGGTCAGAAGTTATCGAAGTATTATCTGAACTTAATTTTTCAACAATTTTTCTTCTAATAATTTTACAATTTATCACAACAGTGTTGATATCACTTCAATGGCAGTCTTTATTTGAATTTAGTAGTCTTGATACACCTGATTTTTCAACTATTTTAGAGATTAACTTTGCTGCTACTTTTATTGAAAGCATTACACCTTCTTCTAAGTTAGGTGGAGAATCAGCAAAAGTATATCTCTTTAATAATCTTACTAACAATAAAGTCTCTGAAGTTGTAGCTGCTGTAACTATTCAGAAGGCAGCAACTTTTATACCTTTTCTAATTATATCTTTATCATTATTAACTTATTGGCCCTATAGTTATTCAGAATTTATTAGTTTTAATTTTAATATAAGCGGTATTTATTATCTTCCGATTATATTGATTGGTATTTTTATATTATTTAAATTTTTAATTAGAAATAGTTTTATTAAAAATAAATTATTTAGTTTAAAAAAGTTTTTAATAGATATAGTAAAAGCAATAAGAGAAATATTAACATTTTCTCGATTTTTATATTTAGCTATTTTTGCTCTGGCTTTCTGGCTTTTATATCCGGTAAAAACCTTTATTCTTTCCAATCATTTAGGTTTTGGAATTGGATTCTTACCGATTGTAGGAGCAACTTTTCTAGCATATCTTGTTGGAACATTGCCTTTAACACCAGGAGGTTTAGGAAGTTTTGAAGCAACCTTTGCAATAATTTTAAGTCAGCAGAGCATTACTTTTGCTGAAGGGTTAACAATAGCTATCTTATTGAGACTAATTACATTCTGGTTTCCTTTAATATTATCTGCATTGGTTTCAATTAGATTAACAAGTAAATTAAATTTAACTTCAACGAATAGTCGACAGGAGGCTTAAGAATGTTCGAAAGAATAAGAAAAATAAAAATTGTAAGAACTAAAAAAATATGTTTATTACTACAAAAAATAGAGGCAGCTTTTAATATTTTTAGGTTACCAGGAAAGCTTTATGATAAAGTATTTTATAATAAATTATTAGAGGCTGAATTATCATTAACCGATCTTGAACCTGGGAGCAAGATTCTCCATATTGGCACTGGGCCAAGGCCAATGACAGCAATTTTCTTAGCAGAAAGAGGTTTTTATGTAGATGGAGTTGAAATAGAGGATCAGGCCAGGTTAAAATCTCAGGAATTAATTAAAGATCAGGGATTAAATTCTAGGATTAATATTTTTTCAGGAAATGGATATAAAGTTGATTACTCAAAGTATGAAGCTATCTGGATTTCTTTGCATGTAGAACCAAAAAGGTATATATTAAATAAAATACTTAATGAAGCAAATATAGGGACAAAAATAATTTATAGAAATCCAGCAAGCTGGCTGACAAAATTTTATCAACCAGTCTGCCCTCAAAAATTATCTGGTGGTAATTGTAAAACAACAGGTATTATAAAGTCAAAGAAATCATGTCTAGTAGAAGTTTAAATAAATATTAAAGTTGGAGGGTTTGTAATGAAAGAATATTATAGAGAAAAGCAGTTAATAGAGCTTGAGAAACTTAATAAAGCAATAATATCTGAAGTACCAGATCATCCCCTACTTCCACCTTTAGGAGTGAGAAAAGGTAAGGAGGTTATACTTAAATCAAGACAGGCCTGGCATGGTCCTATAATTATTGAAATAGAAGATAGACAGGTAGCTATAGATCCAGAGATTGCTGCACAAATAAAAATAAAAGAAGAGGTATCAATTGATGCAGCAGTTTAGTAAAAAGAAAGTATTATTAATTGGACCACCTAATGTCGGTAAAAGTGTAATCTTTAATAAATTAACTGGGTTAAATGTAGCAATGGCCAACTACTCAGGAACAACTGTAGATTATAAAAAAGGTCAGGTTAAATATAATAAATTAAATTATGATTTAATAGATGTACCAGGAACCTATACATTGGATGCTACAAATGAAGCCGAGCAGGTTGCTATTGACATGCTATCTGAAGGAGCTGACCTGGTCATCACAGTTTTAGACGCCAATAATCTTGAAAGCAGTTTATATCTTCTTTTACAGGTTTTAGAAAAAAACCTGCCTACAATTGCTGTACTAAACAGAGTAGATTTACTTAAAGAAAAGGGCTATGAAATAGCTCATGAAAAACTCTCCAATGAAATAGGTATTGATATTATTAAAACAATAGCTGTTTCCGGGGAAGGAATTGATTCTTTAGAAAATAAAATAGAAGAAAATCTTTCCGATTATCAAACAGGAGAAGATATTGATAGAAATATCAAAGCTGATTGGTTTGAAGCAGAAAGACTGGATTTAGAATATTTAAATAAAAAGAATTCTACATATGATCTAAATAAAGATACTTTAGGAGATAAACTTTCCAGACCCTGGCCAGGAATACCTCTGGCAATAGTTATCTTAGGTCTTATCTTTGGAATAGTTGTAGGTATTGGTATGGGAATTCGCCAGTATCTACTTTTGCCTTTTTTTAGAGGAATTATATTCCCTTTTATATATAGCGGAGTAGAAGCTATAGTTCCTCCAGGTATTATCAGGAATATTTTAATAGGTGAGTATGGCTTTTTCATTAAAGGTTTAGAATGGCCATTTGCACTTGTATTTCCCTATGTAGTATCATTTTATACAGCCTTAAGTATTTTAGAAGATAGCGGCTATCTTCCAAGATTAGGGGTTCTTCTTGATGGCCTCTTTAAAAAAGTTGGATTAACAGGAGGCAATATAATACCTTTGTTGTTAGGCTATGGTTGTGCTATTCCAGGAATTGCAGCTACAAGAGCTCTTCCAACAAAAAAAGAAAGAGTTACAGTCTCTAGTTTGATTTGTCTGGCTGTACCCTGTATCTCTCAGACAGGAGCATTAATTTCTCTTCTTGCCGAACAGTCAATTATTGTAATGATTTTGGTTTTTACAGTCTCTTTTTTAGCATTAATAATAGCAGCAATTATCCTGGATAAAACAATAGAAGGTAAAAACGAACTTACTATAGTCGAAATACCACCATTATTATGGCCAGGACCAGGAGTCATCGCAAAAAAGATCTGGTTAAGAGTTAAAATGTATATCAATAACGGAGCTTTAGTAATGATTTATGCAATTGCTGGAGCATCACTTTTATTTGAACTTGGTATACTTGAATACTTAGGTCAGATCTTTCAACCAATTGTACAGAACTGGTTACAATTGCCTGCAGAAGCATCAGCACCACTACTTTTAGGAATTGTAAGAAGAGAACTTGCTGTACTCCCATTACTAGAGATGGGTTTGAATTCTGTTCAGCTATTTGTAGGAGCAGTAGTAGCTCTTTTTTATGTACCATGCATTGCAGTTCTGGCAATGCTGGCTAGAGAATTTGATTTAAAACTTGCAACTAAAATATTAGTATTAACTATTGGAGTCTCATTTTTATTAGGAGGCATATTTGCTAGAATAGGTAATTTAATCATGATGATCTAAATCTAATTGCTCACAGACAAGCCGGGCGCCAGATACTACCATAGGAATGCTAGAGCCAGGATTAACTGATCCGCCAACAAAATATAGGTTTTTGTATTTTCCACTTACCTTACTAATACTGGTTCCCTGATTTTTATCTCTATCGCCAACCACCCCATAAATGGCGCCTCGATTTGCAAAATATTTACTGGCAATATCTGATGGAACAAAAGATTTTTCATAGACTATTCTGTTAGTAAGGTCATTGATTCCCATTTTCTCCAGTTTATTAATAACTTTATCTTTTAATTCATTATATTCTTCAGCTTTTAGCTTCTTATCTCTCTGAATATAGGGTACCTGAACAGTGACTTTTAAAGTTGAAAATTCTTTTGAATAGTCATAATTAGTAAGGCTATCAGTTTTAACCAGATGAATAGAAGGGTCTTCAGGTAATTTATAGTCTTCAAAGATACTTTTATAAAATTCTCTGCTATCATTAGCAAAGAATATATTGTGTTTTTTTAACTTTACATAATTCCCCTGTATTACAAGAAAGATAATTAGAGCTGAAGCAGAAGGCTCGTATTTAGAGAAATTACTCATGAATTCATCATCTTCATCGGTAATCTGTTGATAAAAAGGAATTACCTCCATATTTGAAACCACAAAATCCCCAGCATATCTTTCCCCTTCAGCAGTTAAAACAGATTTAATTTTATCATTTTCAATCTCTAAACTGTCTACTCTCTTATTAAACTCAAAATCAACATTTAATTTATTAGCAAGTTGAAACAGAGCAATGATAATATTATAAAACCCTCCATCAGGATACCAGAGGCCATGTTTATACTGTAGATAAGAATAAATACTAAAGGCAGCAGGTGCTCTGTAAGGAGAAGAACCGGCATAATTAGAAAAGAATTTCATCAATTCCTGCAAATAATAATTGCCAAAGAACTTAATTACGCAGTCATTTAAAGTTGAAAACATATCAAGTCCTCTAAAGGTTTTAAATATCCCCAAGTAACTTAAAACTTCCTGGGGCTTATCTAATCCCTCTTTAAAGAAAGCTGCTTCTACCAAATCAAATATATTTTTGCTATATTTAAAGTATCGATTAAGATTATTCTTATTCATCTGACTTAAATAGATGTTATTTTCTTCAGTTTCAACAGGGTCATTAAAAAAGGTTAACTTCTTACCATCAGTAAAAAAACCCTTCCATTCAGGATTTACTCTTTTTAGTCTTACATAATCACTAAAATCTTCACCTGCATAAGCAAACAATTCTTCTAAAACTGAAGGTTTAAGCAAACAACTAGGCCCAGGTTCAATAGTAAAATCTTTATATTTAATCTTATCTATTTTACCTCCAGGCTTATTATTCTTTTCAAGAACAGTTACTTTATAGCCTCTGCAACTTAAATCTATAGCAGATACAAGGCCTCCCAATCCTGCGCCGATTATTATAATCTTCTTCTTATTCAAGTTAAGTCCTCCTAAATTCAAACAGAGTCTAATTAATAGATAAATGGAATCATTCTATATTTATCCTTCTTCCACTTCTGGTACTTATCACCAAGTATATGAAGCAATTTATCTTCCTCTTCTTTAATTCTCCTTCTTAGCGACCATGACATTAAAATAAAAGTAATTATTAAAGCAATAAAATTTCCTAAATAGATAGGGATAGCTGTCGTTAAAAGCAACAAGCCAAGATAAAGTGGATGCCTGATAAATCTATAAGGCCCTTTGCTTACAAGTTCCTGCTCTTCCTCTACCTCAACTGCCCTGGTAAAATAATCTCCAAGCAAAAAAGACGACCAGTATCTAAGTATTATTCCAAATAGATATAAAGCCAGCCCTAAAATCCTGGCCCCTTCAATTAAATTCACCGGGATAGTTCCAACATTAGCAATAGTTAAAATTATAGTAGATAATATGGAAATTAATATTGCAGCTAATATAAATTTAAAACTTTTACTTTTCTTCCGCTCATCACCACCTGGAGAAGGAAAAATTCTAAATTCCGCCCACCAGAGAATAGTAATAACAACAAAAGTGATAGTCTGCCAATCTAGCTGTAAATATTCAGCCATTTAGTTATCTCCTCCTCTAAAAAACTTTGCCATAAAGCTTATTAAACCAGGTATTTTGCCAATCTCAAATCCTGCCCCAAAATTAATATCCAGAAAATCCTTTAAACCCTTATATGTCTTCTCATTATAAGGAAACCAGTTAATTTCCTTATTTTTCTTACTTTTATTAATCATAATCGATTTCTGGTTTGTAAATGATCTTAAACCTTCTGGACCATGATATCTACCAATTCCACTATTTTTAGTTCCTCCAAAGGGCAAATCTGGATTACCAACATTTTTGATTAAATCATTAATCATACAGTTTCCAGTCTCTAGAGAACTGGCAACCCTTTTAGCTTTATCAATATCTTTAGTCCAAATACTGGAATTCAAGCCATAATCTGAGTCGTTAGCAAGTGCAACTGCCTCATCTGTATCTTTAAATTTCATAATAGGAATCACAGGGCCAAATGTTTCTTCCTGTACAATCTCCATTTCATGATTAACATTCCCAATGATTACTGGCCCAGGTTGATCATTCTTCCTACCATCATATAAAATTTCTGCTTCAGAATCCAGAGCTTCATTTATCTGATCCTCAACCTTTTCTTTCTGGCCAGGATGAGTAAATGGCCCAATATCTCCAGAAGCCGGGTCCATTGTAAATCTTATTTTACCAGCTTCTGTTTTGATTAATTCTATAAATTCTTCTGCAACATCCTCCTGAACATATAGCCGCTCAACGCTTACACAGAGTTGACCAGTATTAGCAAAGCCACCATAAGCGGCAGCCTTAGCAGCCCTGATTAGATTAGCATCATTAAAAACTATCATCGGATCCTTGCCACCTAACTCAAGCTCAACAGGTATTAATTTATGACTGGCAGCTTCCATTATTTTTTTGCCAGTCTCAACACTACCAGTAAAGAAAATTTTATCAGGTCCAGATTCAATAATCTTAGCTCCAGTTTCTCCATAACCATGGATTATCTGCATCAAACCATCAGGAATATCCTCAATTGAATTAATAATATCACCTACATATTGACCAACAGTTGGAGTAACCTCTGATGGTTTTAAAATAACAGCATTACCAGCAGCTAAAGCAGTAATAGCAGGATTGATGGCCAACTGGAAAGGGTAATTCCAGGGTGAGATTACAGCAATTACACCTAGAGGTTGATACTCAACATAGGCTGTATTGCCTGGAGCAGTTAATGGAGTGGTTCTCTTTTCTGGAGCCAAAAACTTATTAATTCTTTTCTCATAATATTTTATTAATTCCAGGCTGGGATAAATATCAGCCATCAAGGCTTCTAATTTAGTTTTGCCTGAATCCTTAGTAATCAAATTAACCAGATTATCTATGTCAGCAGCTATTGTCTGTCTTAAAGACTTTAATGCTCTACCTCTCTTATTTAAAGAGGTTTTAGACCAAATATCCTGAGCCTTTCTGGCTTTTAGAAAAGCTGATTTTATTTCACTATCATCAGGTATTTTATATTCACCTAAAACTTGATTATTTAATGGACTTTTATTTATAATAAAATTGTCAGAAGACATTATTTCACCCCTTTGTTATTTATTATAATTCTTTATTTTACCTCTTTCTCCTGCAATTTAATTTGAATATAACTGAATAACAGCTATATTTTCACAAATATTTTATTCTTTTAAAGCAGGATATTGTTGTTAAATGTTTAATAATATAAATAGGCTTGCAAAAAAGAATCAATAGAGGTGATTTATTATAAAGATTGACAGTGACTTACGGAAATCAATTGATATAGATTATGATTTCAAAGAAAACAATGTAATAATAAATGAAGGCGATAGTCTAAGAATTATCCCGAAACAGCTAGATCTTAAAAAACTTTATATCGAATTAACTACTAAATGTAACTTTGATTGTATTACCTGTATCAGAAATTCCTGGTCAGATTCAATCGATAAAATGTCTAACGAAACGATTGATAAGATATTCGAACAAATAGATGATCTTCCAGAATTAAAGACAGTCCATTTCGGTGGGTTTGGTGAGCCTTTAACTCATCCCAGATTTATAGAACTAGCCACTAAAATTAAAGAAAAAGGTTATAGAGCTGAGGCTATAACTAATGGTCAATTAATGGATAAACAGACAGCTGAAAAATTGATCGAAATTGGCTTTGATAAAGTTGTTTTCTCCATTGATGCACCTAAAAAAGAGACTTTAGAATCAATCAGGATAAATGCCGATATTGATAAGATTTTAAAGAATTTAAAACAGCTATCTGATTTAAGAACATCTAAAAGCAATTTAGATATCTGGATAGAGTTTGTGGCCATGAAAAGCAATATCAATCAATTAGATGATTTAATAATACTTGCCAGCGAACTAAATTTAGACGGGATTATAATAACCAACCTAATCCCTTATACAGAAGACATGGTTGGAGAAGAACTCTATGATGTTGATGAGGAGAAGATTAAAGCCAAATTAGGAGGTTATGTCTCACTCCATACATCTTACCCGGAGATGAAGCTTAGAACCGATAGAAAGTGCAATTTCATTGAAAATAGATCAGCTTCAATCAACTGGAAAGGAGAGGTTGTACCCTGTTATCCCTTACTCCATAATTATCAGGTTTACATTTATGGCCGCTGCCGGGAAAATAAATCTTATAATTACGGAAATATCAATGAAAAGCATTTAAAAGATATCTGGCAGCAGGAAGATTATATTAGATTCCGCTCAAGGGTCAAGCAGGGAGACTTTCCATCATGTACTGATTGCAAATATGTCGATGGCTGTTCAATGGTTGAAGATAACTCACTTGATTGCTGGGGTAATCAACCAACCTGTGCTGACTGTCTCTGGTACAGGCAATTAATTGTATGTCCTTAACTCAATAAAGGTAACTCCTCCGAGCAGTAGTTCCTAAAGATAAAAATCCAGGGAGCAGCTGCCGATGGGTCAGCAGGAGAAATCCGCCGGCCTCCCACTCTTGGAAAGGAGCAAATATATAAAGGAGGGAATTAAGAAATGAGCAAAATTGGTGAAGCAAAAATCTTAAGAGTCGATCTAACAAAAGGAGAAACTAAAGAAGAAACATTAGCTCCAGAAATGGTCAAAAAGTATTTAGGAGGTAGAGGGCTTGCCTCAAAACTTCTGGCCGATGAAATCGATCCAGGAATTGATGCCTTAAGTCCTGAAAATAGGCTAATCTTTGCTAACGGTCTATTAACAGGTACCAATGCATCAACAGGTGGTCGTTATATGGTAGTTACCAAAGGACCTTTGACTGGCACAATCGCCTCATCTAATTCAGGTGGATATTTCGGTGCCGAATTAAGATTTGCTGGTTATGATATGATAGTATTTCAGGGCAAATCAGAAAAGCCAGTTTATCTTCAGTTAATGGATGGTAAGGCAGAACTTAAAGATGCCAGCCATGTCTGGGGTAAAAAAGTCGATGAGACAACTGATATTTTAGTTGAAGAATCAGGTGATGAAAGAGCAAAAGTTAGTTGTATTGGTCCTGCAGGAGAAAATCAGGTTCTCTTTGCCTCAATCATGAATGACAAAAATAGAGCAGCAGGCCGTACCGGTGTCGGTGCTGTTATGGGTTCAAAGAACCTAAAAGCACTGGTTGTCCGTGGAGACAAAAGTAATTTTGATTATGATAAAGAATCATTAATGAAAGTAGTTAAAAAGCAGACTCAGATATTAAAGGATGATGGAGTAACCGGTGAAGGTCTGCCAACCTATGGTACTAAAGTTTTAGATAATATAATAAACGAGACCGGCGGCTATCCAACTAGAAACTTCCAGGAAGCAACCTTTGAAGGCACTGAAGAGATTTCAGGTGAAGCTCTGGTTGAAAAAGGTTATCTTCAGAAGAAGAAAGCCTGTTATGCCTGCCCGATAGCCTGTGGTCGAGATACTAAACTGCCTAGTGGCCGTTCCGGTGAAGGGCCAGAATATGAAACAGGCTGGTCATTTGGTGCTGCCTGTGGAGTTAATGATCTCAATGCCATTACTGAAGCTAACTATATGTGTAATGAGCTCGGTCTTGATACTATCAGTGCCGGTGCTACTATTGCTGCAGCCATGGAACTTTATGAAAAAGGCCATATTGATAGGGAGAAATTAAATAATGGTCCTGAACTAAAATTTGGTTCTTCAGAAGCAATCGTCTATTATACCAAAGCAATGGCCTATCGGGAAGGCATCGGCGACGATCTAGCCTTAGGTTCAGCCCGTTTAGGCGAAAAGTATGGAATGCCAGGAGTATCAATGGCAGTTAAAAAGCAGGAGCTACCTGCCTATGATCCAAGAGCACTCCAGGGCATGGCCCTTAATTATGCAACATCAAACCGTGGTGGCTGTCACGTAAGAGGTTATCTGGTCTCCCCTGAAGTCTTAGGAGTACCAGAGAAACTGGATCCTCAGGACCTTGATTCTAAGCCAGAATGGGCCAAGACCTATCAGGATCTCACAGCTCTGATTGATTCAATAGGAGTCTGCCTCTTTACTTCATTTGCCTTAAATGCTGACGATTATTGTGAATTGGTCAATGCAGTAACAGATTATGACCTCTCAACAGATGAATTCATGGAGATCGGCGATAGAATCTATACCTTAGAGCGTCAGTTCAATCTCGAAGCAGGGTTAACCAAAGCTGATGACACCCTTCCTAAGAGACTCCTTGAAGAAGGAATCCCTGATGGTCCTATGAAGGGTAAAGTAGCCCATTTAGATAAGATGCTTCCAAAGTATTACGAACTAAGAGGCTGGGACGAGAATGGTGTTCCAACTGCTGATACCTTAAATAAATTAGGTCTGGAAGTTCTCTAAATGGCAATTAAGGTAAAATTATATTCATTATTTAGAAAATATATAGATGATCGTCAGGTCGAATTAGATTATGAAGAAAATAAAACTATCCGCGACTTAATTAAAAGTCTTGATGATAAATATGATTCAGTCTTCAGTCAAAAGCTCATTGGTGAAGATGAAGCAATCAATCCAGGAGCAATAATTTTGGTCAACGGCCAGAATATTCATCATCTGGATAAACTGGATACTGAATTAAAAGATGGAGACATCCTGGCAATTTTTCCGCCATCAGCTGGTGGATAATATACAATAAAAAGTATAAATATACAGAAATAGATTAACCCTGATCCAGTTTGAACCTGGATTGGGGTTAGTTTTTTGCTGCCACCTGACGGTTACCCGACGGTTACCAAGCGGTTCTATTATAAATTTTTCACAAAGTTTCTAATATGATTGGAGTTTTTCGTAATAATCTGATACAATGAAGAAAAGTGTATAAATAAACAGAAGTCTTCGAGCTATCTTCCTAAAGAATTAAATTTCTATCCAGGGAAAAATAGCCGTTAGGGTTTATCAGGAAACTGATTTGCCTCCGCATCTTTGGAAAGGAGACCGTATTGAAACGGTGTCTTTTTCAGGCACCGCTTTTTATTTATAATAGATTAAAGAGGAAAGGTGATTTCATGGAAATTATCGCAATTACCGGTGATGAGAATAGTGATGGGAGAACAAAATTAGGGATAAGGCTAATTGAGAATCTCCGTTGCAATGTTGGCATCTTAAAAGCAGTTACAGATAATAGTAAAGATATCATGGTTACAGGTGAAAGAGAGATAATGAGGGCAGAAGCACCATCTATTTCCCCATATCTTAATTCTACCGCAGATAAAATTTTATTTATGAGAACACCAAAGGATAAGGTTAAAGAGGCAGTTTCAAAAGCTTTAGAAGAATTTAAAGACCTGGATTACTTAATATTTGAAGGCAATAAAGTTGTTCAGTATATCAGTCCAGGTTTGATTATTCATGTAAATGAGCCGAGCAAGGAGTTAAGTGAGGATGCTGAAAAATGTAAGGGCAGAGCAGATTTAATAGTAGATTATTATGAACTTCTTGATGATAGCAATCTTGCAGATCTTAAATTAAATGTCGTTGAAGATGAGATTTCCTGCTATCGGGCCCAATTAATCAGTGATCTTTTTGGCCTTGGCTATGGCGAGTTTGGCAAAAAATTAGATAGAGAAGAAATTCAGGTAAGAAGGTGTCAGTTAGGTCTCTTTAAATAATACAGGAAAGGCTGATAATAGATGGGGAAAGAATTTCTTAAATTAACTTCAGTAAATGAATTATTAGATATAATCAAAAATAAAATTGATCCAGTCCTTAAAGATTCAGTTGAAATCGTATCTTTACTGAATGCTAGCAATAGAATACTTGCAGGAAAAATTAAAGCAGAAGAAGACCTTCCTCCTTATTCCAGGTCTGCAGTTGATGGCTATGCAGTTATGGCAGAGGACACCTTTGGAGCCAGCCCTGAAAACCCTGCCTATCTTAGTCTTATAGGCAAAATAGAAATAGGAGAGAAACCTGAGCAGTCACTTAAATCAGGTTCAGCAATTTACATACCGACTGGAGCAGAACTGCCTGCAGGAGCTAATAGCTGTCTGATGATTGAAGATACAGAGAAATTTGGGAGTCAGATTGAAGTCATGAATTCAGTCTCTGCCGGAGAGAATATTATAAAAAAAGGCGATGATATAAAAGCCGGCCAGTTATTATTAGATAAAGGCAGCAGGTTATCATCGGCTGAGCTAGGAGCTCTGGCAGGACTGGGTCATAACCAGGCCAGGGTCTTTACCAGGCCTGAAATTGCCATTATTTCATCTGGCGACGAACTTATTCCTCCAGGGAATAAAAGAGAAGGAAGTTCCATCTATGATATAAACTCCTATCTTTTAGGCAGTCTATTTCAGGAATGGGGCTTAAAGCCCTCCCTTAAAGGAATAGTAACTGATGATAAGGCAGAGCTTAAAGCAAAAATAGAGGCCAGCCTTGCTGCAGATTTAATCGTAGTTTCTGGAGGAAGTTCAGTCGGGGTTAAAGATTATACTATCGAAGTTATCAATAGCATAGCAGAACCAGGAGTATTTCTCCATGGCCTGGCTGTGAAACCAGGAAAGCCAACTATCCTGGGCCTTTTAAATAAGACTCCAATAATCGGACTGCCTGGCAATCCATCTTCTGCCTGGGTTGTGGCAGCAATTGTTATTCCAGCAATTATCAATAGAATGAGAGAATTACCGATTGAATCCAGAATAGAATTCTTTAAGAATAGCATAACAGCAGAACTTACAGAGCCGATCTCATCAACACCGGGCCGCCAGGAATATTTCCCGGTTAAATTAACAGAAAAAAAGCAGGCCAGGCCCTTATATGGCAAATCCAATTTAATTACAACCCTGGTTGATTCTGACGGGCTTGTTATTATCCCACCAGGCAGCGAAGGCTTAGCCCAGGGGAGCCAGGTCGAGATAATCCCCTACCCACCGACAAAGGGCTTAATCTTTAAGGAGCAGGATATAGATGTCTAAACGAAAAATTTATCTGGCAAAAAAATCACTGGATGAGGCAAAGGCTATCTGGAATAAATATTTAGATAAAATTAAACCTAAAAAAGAAACAATTCCAGTTAAAGCAGCTCTAAATAGAATAACTGCCAGTCCAGTCCAGGCTCAGCGATCAGCACCAAATTTTAATGCCTCGGCTATGGATGGAATAGCAGTCAGTTCCGAGGATACAGTTGGGGCAACAGAACGGGAACCTTTAACCCTAAATAATAATCAGTTCGAATATATCAATACTGGCAACCTCTTACCAGAAAGCTATAATGCCGTTATCAAAATAGAAGATATCAATCAGCTTGATGCAGGAGTTCAAATTTTCAAATCAGTCTCACCCTGGCATAATGTCAGGACAATCGGCGAGAGTGTTATGAAAGGCGATCAGATTCTAACCTCCAACCAGAAGCTTAAAGCCTTTCATATTGGAGCGCTCCTGGAGGCAGGAGTCTTTAAATTAGAAGTTTATTCAAAACCTGAGCTAACAATCATCTCTACTGGAGATGAGATAGTCGGGCCTGAATCTTCACCAGCACCTGGCCAGTATGTAGATTTTAATTCAACTATGGTTGAAAAAATGGCCGAGGAAGCTGGCGCAGAGGTCAATTTTTATGGAATCGTAACTGATCAAGAATCAGCCCTGAGAGAAGCGATTAACCAGGCTCAAAAAAGCTCCGATTTAATCATAACAATAGCCGGTTCATCGGCAGGAAGCAAGGATTTCACTGCCAGTATAGTTGAAGAAAAGGGAGATATTTTTGTTCATGGAGTAGAAATTCAGCCAGGCAAGCCACTATTATTAGGTTCAATCAAAAAAACACCATTTATCGGATTGCCAGGTTTCCCTTTATCCTGTCTTCAGGCCTTTGAAAATTTTGGGGTTCCAGCAGTTAAAAGACTGCAGCAGGATGCAACAGATGACAATAATTATATCCAGGCAAAGGTTAAAAGAAAACTCAGCTCAAAACCTGGTAGAGTTGAATATTTAAGAGTTAATTTAACATATGAAAAAGTTCAAGCTGGTAAAGAAGATTTCCCAATAGCAGTTCCTCGTAGAAGGGGCTCAGCAGTCATGAAATCCCAGGCCCAGGCCGACGGAATCCTGGAAATACCTGCTGATAGAGAAGGCCTGGCAGTAGATGAATTAGCCAGAGTGAAATTGCTCTATCCAGAAAGCTCTATTAAAGATAATTTAGTTCTGTCAGGGAGCAACGACCCTCTACTGGAGATGCTCCAGGAACTTTTAATTTCTTCAGACCAGAAGATTAAATTAAGGCTCCAGTCTCGGGGCAGTCAGGCCGGTATTCATTCACTAATTAGAGGCGAGGCCGACTTAACGACAGCCCATCTCTTAGATCCTGAGTCCGGGGAGTATAACCTTCCCTATCTTAAGCAGATAGCAGGAGAACCATTAGAGCTACTAACTCTTGCCTGGCGTGATCAGGGCCTGTATTTAAGGTCTGAGAGCCAGCTTAAAATCAAAAATATAGATGACCTTAAAGATAAAGATATAACATTCATTAATCGCCAGCAGGGGGCAGGCACCAGAATTCTATTTGATTATCAATTAAAGCAGTCAAATATTAAACCAGCTGAAATAAAGGGCTATGATCGGGAGGAATATACCCATGCCGCTGTAGCCCAGGCTGTAGCTGTAGGTTCAGCAGATACAGGCCTTGGAATCAGAGCAGTTGCAAAGGCCTTTGGACTTGACTTCAGCCCACTCTTTTCAGAGAGATTTGAATTGATTTATCCGGCCAGACTGGCCGATGATTATAGAATTAAAGCGATTAAAGAATTAATCAAAAGCGATAAATTTCAGAGTTATTTAACTGAACAGACTGGCTATGATCTTAAAGATACTGGCCAGATCAGAAATGTAGACCCATCCCGAAGGAGGTAAATCCATGGCAATCAATGCAAGTTACCAGCGAGAAGTAGATTATTTAAGAATATCAGTAACTGATCGCTGCAATTTTAGATGCAAATACTGTATGCCTCCA
>SLSL01000016.1 GCA_007130465.1 Halanaerobiaceae bacterium
ATGGGTTGCTAGTAGCCTGGTACTGGGGAGATAATGAGTAGATACTGGGGAGGAATTATATCAAAGTAATCTCATTTATTAAAAATCTAGCTCTTAAGCTTTTGCTATTTAAAATAAATCAAATCAAAACTGCCTGGCTACCACCACCAGCACCACCACTAAGAATATTTCTTTATTCCCTTCTTGAACATTATTAACATTATTGTTTGTGTCTTCACGTGGTTTCAAGGTGGTTTTCTTCTGGCTTTAACCTGGTCCTCTACTGGTTTTTTCTCTGCTTATCTTTCTCTATAAATGTTGAAATTACAGTTCTTTACCCTGGCTTTTTACTGGTCTTTTTCAGCCCAATCAGACCATCGATTTATGATAATCCAGAGTCATTTAGCTTTTGGGTTTAAAGCTTAATTCTGTTATAAGACCAGTTATTATCAGATAAACTTGACAGCAACACTAAGATTAAGTATCATTATACTGTAGATTATTTGTTTTAATGAGAGGGTGATATGATGTCTGAAAAAAATAAGCAGTATAGGGGTAAAATTGCTGGAGATATTACTGATTTGATTGGCGATACTCCCCATTATAAGGCAAGTAAATTTGGCCAGGAATTTGGGTCTGAAATTTATATAAAACTGGAGATGTTTAATCCTGGGAAGAGTGTTAAGGATAGAATTGCCTGGAATATGATTCGGAGAGCTGAGGAATCTGGTGAGCTTCCTCCAGGTGGTGTAATAGTTGAACCGACCAGTGGCAATACTGGTATCGGCCTGGCGATGATTGGTGCTGCCAGAGGTTATAGGGTAATCCTCACAATGCCTGATACAATGAGCATTGAACGGAGAAAATTACTTAAAGCATATGGCGCTGAGCTCATCTTAACTCCTGGAGATAGCGGAATGAATGGAGCTATTAAATCTGCTAAAGAGTTGGTCCATGGCAATGAGGGTTATTTTTTACCTGATCAATTTTCCAACCCTGCCAATCCTGAAATTCACAGATTAACAACTGCCAGGGAGATACTCAAGGATTTTGGCCAGAGCCTGGATTATATCGTTTTAGGCGTTGGTACTGGTGGAACCCTGACCGGTGTTGGCCAGGTGATGAGAGAAGAAGCTCCTGGAACTAAGATAATTGCTGTCGAGCCTGAGGGTTCACCTGTTCTCTCTGGTGGCGAGGCTGGTTCCCATAAGATACAGGGGATTGGTGCTGGTTTTATTCCTGAGATTATGGAGACAGATTTGATTGATCAGATTATTAAAGTCAGTAATGATGAGGCTTACAATACGGCCAGGGAGCTGGCAGCTAAGGAAGGCCTCCTGGTTGGTATTTCATCTGGGGCAGCAGCTGCTGCTACCAGGAAACTTGCTAAAACCTTAGATAATAGGCCGCCATCTGAGAAGAATGGCCAGCCTAAAATTTTAACTCTAGCCCCTGATAGTGGCGAGCGTTATCTTTCAACTGAATTATTTAAATTCGAAAATGAGTAATTAATAAACCAGCCAGGTTAGTCTTTCTTAAACCTTTTCAAAAAATATTAAAACCATCAAAAAATCCCCTTTTATAGTATAACAGATTGTTATTGTTTAATCTGTCTACTATAAGGGGACTATATTATTTATATATTTTCTTCTATTCTTATATCGTCATCATCCACAGCCTTAAGAATATCTGCACCGATATCGCTCCGGTAATGCATATCCTGGAACTGGACGACATCTACCAGGTCATAAACTAAGTCTGCAGCTGCCATTAGACCATCCTCCATGACTGTTAAGTTTAGGACTCTACCACCAGCTGTTATAAATGAATCTCCTGATTTCTCTGTGCCGGCATGAAATATAATCAAATCATCGATATGGCTTGCTTCTTCCAGTCCAGTTATTGTAAAACCTTCTTCATAGGTAATTGGATAACCGCCTGAAGCCAGTACCAGTGACAATACAGTTAAAGGTTCCATATCTATTGAAACTTCAGCCAAACGTCCATCAATAGTTTTATTTAATAACTCAAAGAAATCGTTATTCAACCTCGGCAGGATTACCTGAGTTTCAGGGTCACCAAACCGGGCATTGAACTCTAAAACTCTGGGGCCTGAGGATGTTATAATCAATCCAGCATAGAGAACTCCCTGGAAATGAATCCCTTCTTCTGCTAGAGCATTAATAGTTGGATACATAATATCTTCATAAATTTCTTCTTTTAAATCTTCAGATAGCCAGTGGACTGGAGAATAACTGCCCATCCCGGCAGTATTAGGTCCTTCATCTCCATCAAAGATTGCCTTATAATCAACTGCTTCAGCAAAGGGCAGAATTGTCTCTCCATCTGTTATAGCAAAGACCGAAATCTCCTCGCCTTCTAAGAAATTTTCAATAACAATCCTCTCACCGGCATCACCAAAAATTCTATCTTCCATTATCTTTTCAACAGTTCTAAAGGCTTCTGGTTCTCCGGTACAGATTACTGCCCCCTGTCCCTGAGCAGGGCCTTCTGCTTTAATAACCAGGGGATATTCTGCATCTTTCAAATATTTTAAAGCTGTTGAAGGGTCTGTAAAGACCTCATATTCAGCTGTTGGAATATCATACTTTTCCAGAAGTCTTTTAGCAAATACTTTACTGCCTTCAAGCATGGCAGCTTCTTTTTCAGGGCCAAATATTTTAAGATGACGCTCCTTAAATTCATTAACTATGCCGGCAACAAGAGGCTCCTCTGGACCAACAACAGTTAAATCTATCTTCTGCTCCTCTGCAAAATCTGCCAGACTATCGATATCGCCGGCTGCAATATCTATAAGCTCGGCAAGATCCTCCATACCTTCATTGCCTGGAGCTGCAAATATTTTATTAACATTTTCACTCTGATGTAATTTCCAGATCAGGGCATGCTCTCTACCGCCTGACCCTACTACTAATACTTTCATAATAAAGCCCCCTCCTCAGTCAACTAAAAAAACAGTCCTTTTCTGACAGGTTTTCTGATACATTCTCGTCTTTCTGGACCTGTACTTATATATGAAATTGGCAGGTCAACTTCATTTTCTATTATATCTAAATAACAGCGGGCATTCTCTGGTAGCTCAATTATATCCTGCATCCCTGAAATATCAACATTCCAACCAGGTAATGTTTCATAGACTGGTTCAACCTTTTCACAATCCAGAAGATCTGCTGGGAAATCTTTAGTCTTTTCTCCATTTATTTTATAAGCAGTACAAACTTTTAGCTCATTAAAACCGCTTAGCACATCAAGTTTGGTTATGACTAATTCGGTGAAACCATTTACAATGCTGGCATAACGGAGAGCAGGTAAGTCCAACCAGCCACATCTCCTTGGCCTTCCTGTCGTAACACCAAATTCTTTACCTTTATCTCTAAGAAGGTCTCCAATACTGCCCTGTAATTCGGTTGGGAATGGCCCTTCCCCAACTCTAGTTAAATAAGCTTTGGCAACACCAATAACGCTATCTATATATTTTGGACCAAACCCTGTTCCTGAAGTTACTCCACCACTACCAGGGTTTGAAGACGTTACAAATGGATATGTACCAAAATCTATGTCTAAGAGGCTGCCCTGGGCGCCTTCAAAGAAAATCTTTTTGCGTTCCTGTCTATATTTATCGAGTAGATAAGGAGTATTGGTAACATATGGTGCCAGTTTGTCGGCAAGAGGTAAGACTTCTGCTTTTATTCTATCTGCGGAAATCTTATCTTCACCATAAACTTCCTGGAGAATTGCATTATGATACTGAAGTGCTTTTTCAAGTTTTTCAGTAAATCTTTGCTCATTAAAGATATCAAGTACCCTTAAACCTCTTCTAGCAACTTTATCTGTATAGGCAGGGCCTATTCCCCGGCCAGTTGTACCTATTTTATCATCAGCTTTCCGCTTTTCTTCAAGATTATCTAAAATTCTATGATAGGGCAGAACAAGATGAGCTGTTTTGCTTAAATAAAAGTTTTCAAGACTAATTCCTCTATCTTCTAACATTTCCATCTCTTCAATTAAAACTTTTAGATCAACAACTACACCATTGCCAATCATACAGGTAGTATTTTTCTGTAAAATACCTGAAGGAATGAGATGCAGTTCAAATTTATCATTTTTTACAACTACTGTATGGCCAGCATTATTTCCTCCACCATATCTAACAACAACATCTGCTTCTCTGGCCAGCATATCAGTAATTTTCCCCTTGCCTTCATCGCCCCACTGAGCTCCAACTAAAACTTTGTTCAATCCAAGTGGCATAATAGAATCTCCTTCTTGCAAAAATATTTTTAATTATCTAACAAATTTAGTCTTTTTAAAAATAGCTTGATTACAAGATAATAGTAGCAAATTAATAGGCCACAGTCAAGAACTTCAATATCTTATGCAGGAAATTTGACTTCCATCAAGAATTGATAATATTACAGCTTAAAAAGTTTTAGAAATAAATTTTCTATTACATAATGAGTCTATTATACTGAATCTATTATTCATGATTTTATTATTGAGATATAAGGAGGCTAAATCTGATATGGATAGAGGTTTCTGGTTTCGGCAAGAAGGCATCTCTTTTAAAGGATCCCCGGCAAGCAGGACAGTTTCCCTTGGCACTGACCTGATCAACCGGGGTTTTTTAACCCAGTTTCCTGGGTCCAGCCTGGCAGCTTTTTTATTGCTGGCCAGTAAAGGCGCTGAGGTAGAAGCAAAAAAACTGAGTTTACAGGAACTAAATTGTTTAATTCCAGGTTCTTTAAATGAAGTTATTACTGGTTTAGAATATCTACAGGAACGGGAAATAATAGTCTTTGAAAAATTAAATACTTCCCAGGAAAATCTTGATTTAAAAAATTTAAAAAAAGATGAGAAAATTTTTATCTCTTTAAACCCATCAGGATTAATGCCTAGCCAGAAAGACGAGAAACCTTTCTGTACAACTAGAAATGATAGTGAATTAGTTGAAAAACTCCTAGAATTTTTTCCTGGTCAGCCTGGTTCTCAGGCTTTAAAGCAGGCTAGAACGGAGATTAGCCGCTGGTGCGATGATTTTCCTCCAGGTTTATTAGAAGAACTCTTAAATAGAGTCCATAAATGGCTGGAACATCCCCAGAATCCTCATGAACGGGCTCATTACTACCTGAGGGCTATTATCTCTGACTGGTACGAAAAGGAAATATTTAGCTTTGAAAAGCTCCAGGAATATGATAGACTATATCGGGAGACACGTGAACTGGCCAGAATTTATGGTTTTAAGAATTATCATCAACTAAATCCTATTCAGCTTGAGACCTTACAGAGCTGGCTTAAAGGTGGTCAAGGTCTTTCTGTGCAATTGGCCTGCTGGGCTGTTAAAAAAGCTGTTAAGCAGAAACGGGATGGCCGGCCTTCCCTTGATTACATTGAAAGAAATTATATTGCACCATTAAAGGATGCCAGAATTCAGAATACTGAAAAAGCCGAGGCTTTCTTTAATAAAAGAAGTAAAGAGTACCATCAAAATAAACCTAAAAGTAAAACTTCAGATAAAAATATAAATATAAATGAGGAAGCCGATGAAGATGAATTTAAATGTGATTTAGGCTGGAACAAACTTGAATGGGAAGAACCAGAATGATTTTAAGGAGGTAAGTTTTAATGCAAGAGAATAATCATGAATTTCAATTATTAGGGATTCTTCTCCAGTATCCCGACCAGATCGATCAGGCTGCTGACGAACTGGAAACCAGACATTTTCACAATCCCCAGGCAGGCTTGATTTACGAAGAACTGCTTAAACAGTTTAGACGGGATGGTGGCATCTCCAGAACAAAGTTATTATTAAAGCTTAGAGAAGGTAACCTTGTTAATGATCCTGAAGAGATCATGGAGCGGCTTACTTCTGGCTATAACTCTAGGGAAGAATTAAAACCGACTATTGATGTTATTAAAGAAGACTACCAGAAGAAGCTCTTGCGTCAGGCTGCCAACCAGCTCCAGGAACTAGCCGGTGATCCAGACAGGACTATCGATCA
>SLSL01000218.1 GCA_007130465.1 Halanaerobiaceae bacterium
CCTCTCTATTATTAATTTATTTTTATATATAGTCCTGCATTAATTTTAACAGATTTTAACTAATAAAAAAAGCAGCATATCTGAATAAGAAATGGAGACCTCTTAAGGCCCCCAGTTTTAATCTCCAAAATTTCATACAATTAAGATAGAAAAGTCCTCAGTTAAAATATAGCTTCTAACTACTCATTATCTTCGTAATCCCTCAATTGCTTTTTGTCCTGTCTGTCCTTTATTAAGTTCCAGTGATAGGAGATAGCCATAAAACCAATAAAGAAACCAGCTAAACCCAGCCCATAACCGACAAAACTTAAAAGAAAAGTTTCTTTTACAAGATTAATTACCATGGCAAAGACCAACAACCAGCCAGCAACAATTAAAATAAGACCTAAAATAATCATCCTGGAACTTTTAAATCGCAACATCACTGGCATCCTCCTTATCTTTAAAGAGCCAGCAGGCAGTAATTCTATTGTCAGCCAGCTCAAAATCTGGCGGCTCCTTTTTATCACATAACCCTGCAATCATATACTCACACCGGGGATGAAATCTGCAGCCAGCAGGCGGATTTAAAAGACTTGGCGGCTCCCCAGGTGGCACCTTTTTAAATTTATCAATATTGCTGGCATCTGGCTCTGAAATAGCAGCAAGTAAAGCCCTTGTATAGGGATGAGCCGGTTCCAGCAAAAGTTCCCGCACCGGCGACTGCTCAACGATTTTACCACCATACATAACCCAGATTCTCTCAGAAAAATACCTAACCGTAGATAAATCATGTGTAATATAAATAATTGCAAGTTCACGTTTAGACTGTATCTTTCTAAAGAGTTCTAAAATTTCAACTCTAACTGAAGCATCAAGCATCGAAACAGGCTCATCAGCCATTATCAATTTAGGATTAAGCACTAGCGACCTGGCAATAACAATTCTCTGCTGCTGACCACCACTTAACATATGGGGATATTTATCTAAAAAATCAACGATAGGCGTCAGCTTTAATTCAGTCATAACCTCTTCTAGTCTGGATTGCCGCTCTGCTTTATCCTTAATCCCATTAACAATCATCGGTTCTTCAAGTATTCTCTGAATAGTCATAAAAGGCGGCAGTGCTCCATAAGGATCCTGCTGAACAAAACCTACCTCCGATTTATACTCACTCATACCCCCATCACTGGCAGCCTTAATAGATTTACCCTCAAATACCAATTCGCCATCAGTTGGCCGGTTGATCCCGATTATAGTCTTGGCCAGACTGCTCTTGCCACAGCCTGATTCACCAACCAGAGAAATTGACTCACCTCTATGAAGTTTAAAATTAACACCATCGACTGCCCTAACAAAACCAACATGAAGAAAGCCCCATTTCTTAATCTCAAACCAGGTCCTTAAATCATGGGCCTCTAATAAAACTTCATTTTTATTAACTGACATAGCGCTCACCACTCTCTTTATATAGCCAGCATTTTACCATCCTGCCGCCTTCCACCACAAATTCTGGAGGGTCCTGACTGCAGAGCTCGAATCTCTCATTACAGCGGTCAGCAAAGCGACAGCCAGTTGGTGGATTAATTAGACTTGGCGGCTGACCTGGAATATAACCAAGCTTATCATCAGCTTCAAGTGTCGGTACACTCTCCATTAATCTCTCAGAATAGGGATGGAGTGGTTTCCCAAAGAATGTTCTAGCATCAGTAAATTCGACTATCTGGCCAGCATACATTATTGCAGCCATATCAGCTATTTCACTGGATGTGCTAACATCATGGGTTATCAATATAAAACTAATATCTATCTGCTGTTTTAGTCTGGTTAAAACATTCATTATATTGGCCTGGGTCAAAACATCAAGAGCCGAGGTAGGCTCATCCAGAACAATAAAATCTGGATCAGTTATCAAAGAAGTCGCAATTGCCACCCTCTGTCTCATCCCACCACTCAGTTCAAAGGGATAACGCCCAAGAAAATCTACTGGAATTCCAACTTTTTTAAAAGCAGCTGCTGCCCGCTTTAAAGCCTCATCTTTATCATCAACAAGACTATGAAGCAGAACTGGTTCAGCCACCTGTTCAGAAACTTTTATAACTGGATTTAAAGAGTTCATTGATGATTGAGGTACAAGAGCAGCTTTTTTCCAGCGGATCTTTTTTCTAAAGTCCTCATCACTTAATTCCATTATGTCTTCTCCATTTAACAGACAGCGACCATCATATCTACAGACATTCTCAGGCAGAAGTCTTAAGATTGCCCGGCCTAAGGACGTCTTCCCGCAACCAGACTCACCTACTATTACCATGCTCTTTCCCCGTTCCAGATTAAAGCTCACATTATCAACTGCCTGAACAATACCATTCCTGGTTTTAAAATATAGGTGCATATTTTCAACTACCAGCAGATTATCTTGAGCCATATCATCGCCTCCTTAGCCTTGGATTCAAAATTCTATCCAGGGCAAAACCTGTCATGGCAAAACCTAGCCCGGTAAAAATCAGAAGGATTGCTGGCTGTAGCACCCAGTAGAAATGCCCCATAAATAGTGTCCCTTCACTTAAAGCATCATTTAACATTTTGCCCCAGGTCGGCAATACAGGATCACCTAAACCTAATACAGCTAGAGACGCTTCAAGAAAAACAAAGGTTGGAATTACAGTAACAAACTGAGGAATCAATGTTGGAATAATTTTAGGAAGCATATAAAAGAAAATAATTCTTCGATTGCTGGTCCCATAGGCTTCTGCTGCTTCAATAAAAGGTAACTCTTTAACCTGTAAAAACATCGCTCTGTAGGTTTTAATAGCCGGCCCAAAAACTCCTTTTATAATTACAACTGCCAGCATCACCCAGAGACTCCTGGAATAAAACATACCAATTAAAATTAATAATGGTAATGTTGGTATAATCATATTCACCTCAGTTACACGCTGAATTGCTGAATCAACAAGTCCACCATACCAGACACCGATAGCAGAAATAATAAAAGTTGTGATATTAGCCCCAACAGCAGCCAGTACCCCAAACATCAAGGCAACAGGAGTACCCCAGAGCAATGCAACTCCTAAATCCCTCCGGCGATGGTCTGTCCCACCAAATCCATGAACTTGTCCATATGAAACCAGCCGCAAATCTATATCATCTTCTGTACCAAAAAGATATCCACTGATAATAAACTGATACTCTCCTTTTAATATATTTCGTTCTTCCTGTTCAGGATCAGCAAAGATCCCAAACCTGGGCGACTGATTACCCATCTGTCTCCTTAATTCAGTTCTCTGCTCCATTCTTATAACTGAATCTCTGGTTATTGAAATATCACTAGTCTTATACTGACGACCATCAGGAGTTAAAACCTCAATTGCAATATTTGGCCTAACTTCAGCAAAATCAGCCTCAAAAAATAAATTCATTTCTTTAGGAAATCCGTCATATTGATAATTTAAGGGAAGCATGATTTCAAACTGATAAACTCCATTTAAAGACTCTTTCGTTTTATTTGCAGGAAAATCTCTAGAATCAAGTATCTCAGTTCTAGGCAGATTACCTCTAGTAAACCAGTCAACATAGAGAGGTCTTGCATTCCTCGGACTCTCAGCCCACATATCGCCGCCTCTCCAGAGAATTATAGCTTCTTCATAAGGAATAATAATAACCGCTGCAATTGCAGTGAAGATGAGCAGTCCAATTATAAATAAACCTATAATTACTGATGGATACCTTCTTATCTGACTTAAATATTTTCTCAACCGCATCAGTCATCGCCTCCTGAACCTATACCGACTTTAACTCTAGGGTCAAGGACTGCATAGATAATATCCAGCACAAACACAGTGGCAGCCAGAAGATAGGCATAAATAACATTACCCCCGACTATTACTGGTACATCGAAGAGACCAATAGCTTCAAAAAGCATTCTACCTAACCCAGGCCAGTTAAAAATCTGCTCTAAAATAACAGCACCCATCCACATAACAATCATACTCAGGGCAAATGAAGTTATAATCGGTGGCAGAGTAGGCCGGAGAATATATTTTCTCTCAATCGAGCGGTCTGTTAAACCTTTAGCCTTAGCCATTTCAACGTAATCCTCACTGGAATAGATCAAAAAGAAGGTTCTCCAATTGTAAACATTTATAAAGAATGCCCCCATAATTAAAGAAGCTACAGGTAAGATAAGATGTCGAATAACGCTTAATGCATAAAGGTGGGTTTCTCTAGGCGGCGGTGCTTCAACCATCCCACCGTATGGAAGCCAACCTAAAACAACTGCAAAAATCAGGATCAAAAAGATCCCATAAAACCATCCTGGGGCAGCTGAACTTGGTGCCAGTAATACAACCATCCTATCTAACTTACTTCCGTAACGCCGGGACAAAAATAATGCAAAAAATAAAGCCATAAAGAACATTAATAAAAAGTAAGACATCATCAGCATTAATGTCGGAGGTAATCGCTCCAGTATTATCAACTGGACTCTCCTGGAACCGGCATCACTTGTCATCCTTTCAGCCCTGCCTAAATCTAAAGTTATAGCATCCCAGAGATAATAAAAACTTCTTATAATAAAGGGCTGGTCCAGACCCAGACGCTCAATTTCCTGGTCTACCAGGGTCTGTTCAAATTCTCTTCTCCGCTCAAGGGGCCACTCAGCCATTTCAGATGACATACCCATCATTGTCATACCAACAGATTCTCTTATCTGTCCCATTCTAATATTATCTACTGCCCCTCCCATATTGGCTATTAAAATTAAAATATAAATTGCAATAACAACTGTAATAAATAGGGCCAGCAGTCTAAATCCAAAATATTTAATAATTCTACCTAAATTACTTTTTCTTTTAACTTTTTCTTTAATATCAATTTCCTGTTCCTGAATATCAGGATCATCTAATTTATGATCCATCTCCACACCCCCTTCAAAATAATTATAAGAGGCTGCAGAGATTTAAATTTCTCTGCAGCCAGGGACTAATATTTCAAGAAACAGGCAATTAATTACCAGATCTGAAAGTTACAATTGATAGAGATTCCATTGAAGGCAGAGCGACAAGCCTGGAAGTAACAACTGCTTCAACTAAAGTTGTACCAGATGCCAGTCTAGAAGTAATCTCTTCTCCAACTTCTACCTGATAATAACCCTCACCAACGTAAACAGCATCTAACGTCTCAACCAGACGATTATTTTCATCGAAGATTAAAAGTATAATTGTATCTAAATCTTCACGAGAGTAAGGCTCGCCATCAAAGGTTATATTGATATCAATTGTAAATTCTGAACCGATTCTGATAGCACCAGGCCCCGTAATATCGACTTCTGGAATTATTGGCTCAACAAAGATATCCCAGCGATCAGCAGGGAACATATAGTCTTCATTTCTAGCCAATTCTACAATACCCTCTACTGGATAGACAGCATCTAAATAATAAGGTCCTGTTCCTACCCAGAAATGGCCTTTATCCTGATACCATTCATAAAGATTTTGATATCTCTCATAGGCCTCTTCTTCAGAGATAAATTCAGAAAGGGTATTCTCATAAGGAATTATACTCTCTTCCATAGCCCTATTTAAATGTCGTTGTAAAATCTCAAGACTTGGCCCACCAACCATATTGAGATGCTCGACTTCAAGGAGATCAGCCTTACTTGATGAGAAGGCTACTTCTTCAGCAACTTCAGCAAAATAACCAACAGCTAAACTATGCCAGGCTCCTGGACCCTGAGCATAATATGGGAACCCAGAAGGTATAAAATGCTCAGCATCAAGATAGTAGAGATCTGAATAATATTCAACCTGAATCGGATCTCCATCGATAACTTTTATACCCCTTAAAGTATCCATCAATGACTGATAGGTTGTGACCTGGGCCTGATCAAAGAAGTCACTCTCTTCAAAGGCTCTATCAAATTCCATAATATAGAACCAGACAATATCTGCCGCTGTAAATGGACTACCATCATGCCATCTTAAATTTTCCTGGAG
>SLSL01000231.1 GCA_007130465.1 Halanaerobiaceae bacterium
GGCTCCATTCCCATCTGATAAAAGATAAAGACACTGATAGCGCCCATGGCAAAACCTATTGGTACGCCTATAATAAGCAAAAACAAAAAACCTATTCCCATCATTGGAGCAATACCCATTTATGATTCCTCCTTAACTGAAATTTTTTCATATTTATCTACTTCATCTAAGGCCTGTTCGACTTCCGTTGCCCCAAATATATCTTTTTGATCTTTTTCTGGATTGAAGGCCCTGATCATATGGAGCACCTGTTGAATAAAAGACAGAGCTCCAGAAACTGGAACACTTAAAAGGGGCCAAAACATTGGTATACCAAGTGCTAAAGACTGTTGTTCCCAACCATTAATTGCCATTCTGTATCCCCTTTTCGTTAATTCAAATAGAAAGAATAAAATTATTAGGCCGATGATAAAGTTTAAAACTTTAGCTGCTTTTAATGGTAATGATCTAACAAGAAAAGTTAAACCGACATGTTCATTATCTTTAATACAAACACTTACTGCTAAAAGAGCAGCCCAGACCATAGTATAACGTGATAATGTCTCGGTCCAGCCAAGCGGGCTGACTAAAACATACCGAAAAAAGACCCCTATTAAAACTGTTATTGTCATAAAACCGGTCAGAATTATAACCACTTTTAATGTAATCCAAGCTAGCAGATCAGCAATATTTTCTAAAGTCTCAAAAAAAACTTGCATAAAATAACCTCCAGTGAAAAACAGGTTTCTAAATAAATAATGATAGAAGAAGCCTGCCCAGATTTGGGCAGACCTCTATTTAATTCATGATTTTTAACACAATAAACTTAAAATAAAGTCTGTTTACTCCAAGCCAAGTTCTTGTCTGGCATTTTCAATAGATTCAAGATAGAAATTAGCTAATTCAAGACCTTCTTCACCATATTCAGCTTCTATAAAATCCATGGCGGCTGGAACAGTTATATCTCTAAATGCCTGGAGCTCTTCATCAGTAGGGACATAAATTTCCATCTCTTCTGCTAGATAGGGTAATCCCTGTTCAGAAGCTTCTAGTAAACGGTTAACACCACGGCCAGCTACATTAGCAACTCTAGCAGCTTCTCTGATTACTCTTCTTTCATGATCAGTTAGATCAGCCATGAAATCTTCGTTGATAACCCAGACGTAAGGTGCATACATATGGTTTGAAAGGGTCATATAATCCTGAACTTCATAAAGGTGACCTAAATGAATTATTGGTACAGGATTATGCTGACCATCAGCTACACCAGTCTGCAGAGCTGTATAAACTTCTGCCCAGGCGATATCTGTAGGTGAAGCACCTAATGATCTCATGAATTCTCTATGCATTCCTATTGACATTACCCTGAAGCTCAAACCTTCCATATCTTCTGGTGTTTGAATAGGGCGAGTATTATTTGTTAACTGGAAAAACCCTCCAGATTCACCGAATGCAAGAACTTCAAATCCCCTGGTAGTATCTTCGATATCCTGAGCTAAATATTCTCCAAATTCACCATCATAAACTTTATAGGCAATACTAAGGTCTGAGATAGAGAATGGGATATCAACAATTGACATTAATTCATAGAATGGAGTCATACCTCCTGCAGAAGAAATAAAACTCTGAATTACGCCACTCTGAACCTGCTCCATCATTTCTCTTTCACTACCTAGAACTCCATCAGGAAAAATATCTACATTAACTGTGCCATTAGTACCAGTCTCAACCATTGACTTAAAAACTTCAGCCATTGCAGCAGTCGCAACCTCCTGAGGATTCTGCGGGTTCAAATGGGAAAGCATAATAGTCTTTTCTGCTTGAACAGCCATACTCATTCCTGTAACTAAAAAAGCTACCAATAAAATAATACTAATAAATTTCTTCATCTTTTGATCTCCCCTTTATTAAATTTTAAAAATATTGTTATAACTATATTATTCGACCTCGATCGAGGAATTCCTGCATAAATTCTAATAAAAATTAAATAAAAGTTAAAATAAAAAATCTGGCTAAATTTAATAGCCAGATTGATTATAGTTGTATTTTATTTTTTACCAGGATCCATTCCCTTTATAAGCCAGCCAATTATTCCAATATAAAAAGTATAAAAAATAATTGTCCAGATAACTGCAGACATATTATCCTCTCCCTTCGCCGGTATTCTTATCTGTCATAGGACCGGAACGAACATTATTATTTAAGAATTTATTTAAAGAGAATGTTATTATAGCAAGAATACCCCACTGGAATATAATTGTACCTGTACTAAAGACTTCAAATGGATGCCACCAGTCATCAGGATACCATTGGATAGACTGATAAACCCACCAGCCAAATACCACTGCAAAAATCGCAGGGAATAGATTAATACAGTAACTCCACCACTTACCAATATGAATATCGCTCAACTGGTTAACTTCTGCTCTTGCTTTTTCTACTCCATACTTTCTCATTGCTAGAGCTACCAACAAACCATTGACAAGTAACCCAATGCCCCAGACCCAGTCTTGATTATCAAGAAAATCTATCCAGACTGCCGAAGGTATACCAAGAATAAAAATGAAGGTTCCAGCGATTAATGCTGCTTTTTTCCGATTAAGGCCAAAGTCAATCAAGTTAGTTGCCCCAAGTTCTATCATGGCCGTTAGCGAAGAAACAGCTGCACCTGAGAGAGCCAGGAAGAATATTATAGCTAAAATTGACCCACCAGGCATCTCTATTAGAAGTTCGACTATATAAATAAAGGTTAACCCGACATTACCTGCTTCCAGAATTGCCTCTGCATCGCCAATAGATGGCGCCATAGAAAATACAGTAATCAAGATAGCTGTTCCTGCAAGAAGACCTGCTAAAACATCGGCAAAGGCTATTATACTACTATTTCGCCCAATATCGTCGCCGTCTCGCGAATAGACTGCATATACAGTTAAAAGTCCCCAACCAGCACCAGTCGACCAGGCGGCCTGGGTAAAGGCTTCAAGCCAAATTCTACCGCTTAATAATGCCCCCCATTCAGGCACAAATAGATAACCAAGGCCAACTATAGCATCTGGCATGAAAAGCGCTCTAACAGCTAAAATACTAAGTAATACAAATAATGAAGGAAGTAAAATATTAATTACCTTTTCTATTCCCCCTTTTATACCTCGATATATAATTGCGGTTGTAAATAAAGTTGCTATAAAATGAAATAAAACTGTTTGTCCTGGGTTAGAAATAAATCCTTCCCAGAGTGCTGTGCCGTCAACTCCAGGAGTGATTGCCCCTGATAGACTAAAAACAAAATAGCGGAATGACCAGCCTGCTATTACAGCATAATAAAAAGCTATTCCTAGAGAACAAAAAGCCAGCCAGCCCCCTAACCAGGTATATTTCTCACCCATAAAGTCACGAAAAGCTCCAACATTACCAAGACGAGACTTGCGTCCTAAAAGAAACTCAGCAATTAGTAGTGGAATTGCCCAGATTATAACTGCTACTGTAAGTGCAAATAAAAAAGTTCCACCACCCCACATACCTGCTATCCTGGGAAAACGCCAGATATTTCCTGTACCGACTGCCATACCAATAGATGCTGCCACAATTGCATACCGACTCGAAAATTGATCACCATTGTTCTTCTTCAATATACTCACTCCTCGTAAATGGTGTTTAAAATTTAGCAATTTAACCTACTAAACTAATTCTACATAAATATAAAAATACCTGCATGATTTATTAAATAATATAAAAACCCTACCGTTTAAAAAGACGGCAGGGTTCGCATTAATGATTATTTAACTATCTTAATTACATTTTAATTTTCAATTTCTGGGGCTGGTGTTATCATAAAGTTAAAATCAACGCCTGGTTCAACTTCTCCCCAGGGTCTCTCCATTTCTCTAACAGCAATATGCCTTAACCAATAGCCTTCTGCTCCAGGAGCTCCACCATGTCCAGCTTCTACAGATTCAGCTACAAACTGATGAAAGTGAACAAATCCTGGTATTTCTGGTTGATCTTCAGCGGCAAACCTACCTCTAATTGCATCACCAACATATATTAATTCAGCACCTGATTCATCAACTGGTCTATCATAGTGTAAGAATAGAGCTCTACCCCCACCAATATCTAACCAGAGATGATCAGGGAGTGGAGGACTCATTGGCCATTCATTCTCCCATTCCCAGTTTGTGATAGAAGCTACATCAAATCTTTCCACAGTATTTTCAAACTGTGCAGGTGGTTCTGTAGGCATAAAATCAAAATCAACTCCTGGTTCAACTGCTCCCCAAGGTCTCTCTAAATCTTGAACTGCTACATGGGTTAACCAATAACCATCATCACCTGCTTCACCTCCATGGCCAGCTTCAGGAGATTCTGCAAACAACTTATGAAAGTGAGTATAAGCTGGGTTTGAAGGCCTTTCTTCAGCAAAAAATCTACCTCTTTTTGCCAGACCAACATACATCAAATTCTCATTTAAGAATTCAGGATCAAAAGGATCATCAACATTTTCTAAAGTTTGATTGAAATGGAGGAAAAAGGCTTCTTCTCCACCACCAAGGTCAACCCATAAATGATCAGGTAAAGGCGGTGTCAAAGGCCAATCATTTTCCCATTGCCAGTCAGTTATCGAACCCTGGCTGGCATTAACTGTTCCTGCTAATACGACGATCCCAACTGCTAATATTATTATAAAACTAAAAATAAACTTTTTATTTAACATCTTTTTCACTCCTTAAATTTTATGGATTTACAACTATTACACTTCCCACCATATCAATTCCTTCATGGGGCAGGCAGACTAAATAGAGAGTTTTTTCTTCTTCAGGCATTGTGACTGTAACCTGTTCTTGTCCTCCACCACTTAATGAAATATTAACGATTGGATCTGTTCTGTCTGTTCTTGAATGATAGATTGTAAAAGTGTGAAAGGCTGTGCTTGGATTATTAACAATAAAAGTTACCTTTTCTCCTGGCTCAACTTGAATTTCTGATGGTTCAAAATAAAAGTTAAGCATATCTACAACAATTTCTCTTGGTTCAGAAGTTTCACTTACTAAATCATTATCATTATCTATTAGCTCTGTCTCAGGAAAGAATGCATACCAGGCAAACCACATTACATCAAATGCCACGACTTCTTCTCCATTTTCATCATAAATTTCTACTGTATTTAAAGTTTCAATATATTTTGCTGTTAATCTTCCATTATTAATTACAAAAGAAATTTCTTGATTTTCTTTAATTTCATCTTTAATAATTGCGAATGGAAATTCATCATATTCACCGGCAATTACAATATCTTTACGCTCTAATCTAGAATCCTCATTGATTACATTAAATACTAAACGCTGATTAGAATAATAATTACCTGGACTGCCATTCTCTATATATGAGCCATAGGGATCTCGATCATAATTTCTACTAACTCCTGTCTCACGGGAAAGAACTTTGGCTTTAGAAAAATTATCTTTTATTAACTGCCACTGAGTCCAGTACAAAGGAACTCTTTCTAATTTTTCGCCGGTAATATCTCCAGTAATTGCCCTACCATAAATCTGAGGCCAATAACTGTCCGTTTCCCTATCATACATTATTAGATTGGAATTAACTAATTTGCCTGAAGTTCCGAAAGTAGTTTCTGTTCCTAAAACTTCACCTAAATAAGCTATAGCTGAGCCTGTTAATGGACAGTAAGTGATACTAACTTTTCTTCCTTCAATCTCTTCATTGACTATCTCATGCCAGACCATTATTCTCTGAGGATAGACATAAATTTGATCTTCACTTCTAAATAGAAAAACTGCATCCTCTGGCTCTAACTTTTCATCTGCCTCTTCAATAGTTATATAATTTGGTTCTTCAATAGGAGGGATCCCATCAGGCGCTGGCCCACCAGAAACTATATTATCTGAGAGTAACAGTATTTTCTCTGAATTTGCTTTTATTCCAATACTACCTACTATAAAAACAGAAATCACAACTAAA
>SLSL01000092.1 GCA_007130465.1 Halanaerobiaceae bacterium
AAAAAAATATTTTAATGTCAATCAATTAATTTCTTAACATTAAAATATCTTATTTACATATAATTATACTACTTATAAAATTAATATACAAAAAAAAGACAGGCAATTAGCCTGCCGCTTTAATAATAGGGGTTTTATATAATATCTAATTTAACTCTGGTTCTTCATCAGTAAATTCATTTTTTTCAATTATTTCATAACCATCTTCATCAACTATAATTTCAAAAAGAAGCCAGTGCATTCCATTTTCATCTGTAGGAACTTCATATTCTTCCCATTCTCCGTTTTCTCGGACTCGAACCATTGCTCCTGAATCACTTATTTCAGGAACTTCTTCTCCATCCTCGGCATCATACATGGAAAAGTTTTTAACGAAGTATATATAACTACCTTCATGTAATCTTTCAATTCGAATAGTTTCAGGTTCACCATTCTCATAAGTTAAAATATCCTGATCAAGTTGAGCATATGGAAAATTATTTAAGCTTCCTCTATCCTGATAATAAATATGATAACCTTCCTGATTTGAATCTTCATTATCTGGCACTAATAAATGAGCATCTAAATCCTCTGCACCGCCCTGCCAGCTTAATTCAAATAATAAATCAGTTTCAACTAAACTTTCTTCATTTTCATTATTGCTATCATCATTTGCTTCATCGTTATCTTCACTATATTCTTTATATAATCTAAAGTTCAGATTATGTACCTGACCATCTTCTTCAATTTCTACAGTTCTTGATACTGATTCATATCCGTCTCTTGAAACTGAAATTTCAGCTTCATTATTTACACCATATAACACGTAGGTTCCGTTAGCTTCTGAACTGGTAACACTATTACCATCAGTTACGCGAACACCTTCAATTGGAGTTTCATCACTAAAAGTTTCAATAACAGTTCCACTTACTTCACCTCTAACAGGTCTCTCACCAGTAAAAGTAAAAATATCACTGGACGATGAACAGGCAGTAATTACAAAGGCCAACATTAAAACCATTCCTATTAAAGCCGTTCTTTTTAAATTAATCATTTTACCACTCCTTATTGAAAGACCATAAAAATACAAAAAACTACTCCGAAGAGTAGTTTATAAAATAATAACCCCTCCGGTAGCCGAACCACCCTATTCAATCAGGGTATCTAGCTTTGCGAACCTGCCTCTCGACAGGAGTGCCTTTATCTAAGGTAAATATTTGATTTGTATTAATTATAATATGAATAATTATTAACCACAATAGGCTAAATGTCTTAAATTTTTAGTAGATTATTTATCTTGACAAACCAATATATGAGGAGTATCATTGATATGAGAATAAATAACTATTATATTTCTTTGGAGGGAAACAATGAAAAATGAATAATTATCTTACCTTATTACCTGCCTTTTTCCCATTGGTTGGAGCTTTCTTAATATTAATTACAAAGTATTTTATGCCAGTGGAAATTGAATTAAAAGACAGAATTAATGACTTTATAATTTTTATTTCAACATTAATGTCATTTCTATTTCTAATCGGTTTTTATCCATATATTATTTCAGGAGGAGAAACCTTTAGAATAGCTTTTCCACGATTATTATTACTTGGAATCTCATTTAAATTGGATGCCCTATCATTTTATATGGTTTTTATAGTTGCTTTTATCTGGTCATTAATAATGTTATATTCTATAGATTATATGCAACATGATAGAGAAAGAACTAGATTTCACTTTTTTGTACTATTGAATTTTTCTGGGTCCATGGCTTTTTTCATGGCCGGGGACTTATTAACAATGTTTCTCTTCTTTGAAGCTTTAACTATATTCTCATATGCTCTTGTAGCTCATGACGAAACAAAAATAGCAGTTAAAGCTGCAAATCGTTATATCTTTTTAAGTTTAATTGGAGGATTAGGTATTCTTTCTGCAATAATTATAATCCATACAAATACTGGATCTCTTGCTTTTGCCGATATTCCATATATCGTTGAGGCAACTCCTTTACTTGGGTTTGCTTTTTTTATTAGTATTTTAAGCTTTGGGATTAAAGCCGGGATTTTCCCTTTTCATATCTGGTTGCCTGTTGCTCATCCGACAGCTCCATCACCTGCGAGTGCTATCTTATCAGGGATTATGATTAAAACAGGTGCATTTGGGATGATGAGAATAATGTATAATATGTATGACATAAATATGATTAGAGAAGCAAACTGGCATATATATCTATTAATCATTGCAGGTATAACAATAATTCTAGGATCTTTAGGAGCAGTCTTTGAATATGATATTAAAAGACGACTCGCTTATTCAAGCATAGGTCAGATAGGTTATATTATGCTCGGAATGGCTCTCCTCAACTACAATGGTCTTCTTGGAGATGTCTTCCATCTCTCCGCTCATGCAGTTATGAAGGCCTGCCTCTTCCTGGCAGCTGGGGCCATCATCCACAAAACAGGAGAACGGGATATTAGAAGATTTGGTGGACTTGGGAAAATGATGCCAGTTACAATGTTTTCATTTAGTCTAGCAGCTCTTGCTATGATTGGGCTTCCACCATTAACTGGTTTTATTACAAAATGGGAGTTGTCATTAGGGGCAATTAGATCTGGTCAACCTTATTATGTTATTCTTTTATTAATCAGCAGTATTTTAAACTTAATATATTATTCACCTATAATTATATCAGCCTTCTTTAAAGATAGTATTAGTGAAAATATTACTACAAAAAGAAATGAAGTTTCCTGGCGAATGCTCTATCCTATATTAATTTTAGCGCTCTCAACTGTTATTTTTGATATTATACCTGCCAATATACCTTTAGAAATGGCAAGAAAAGCAACTGAAATATTATTGCACTAAAATTAAAATATTTCTTTAACTATCAAATTCATATAAGTCTCTCCTCTGAAGGTTGTCCATTCTGGCTGATAAAGGAGTCCTGCTGACCCTGGAATGATTCTCTCAAACTTATCAGCCATATAAAAAGCTATGCTTTCAATGTCGTTAGAATAAAATTTTAGATGACTATCTTTAATAAGATCAGGATTATCTATTCTAACATCTTCTGAAAAAAAGATAGGATGTCTATTTTTATGCCCGAAGGGCGCTAGTTTATAAAGATTGTCAAGAAAATTAGCATTAATTTTTTCTATATCTATTTTGAGATCATAGGTTTCCTCTTGATATTCAATACCTTCTGAAAGTTGATTTATTCTATTAAAAAAATCTCTAAATCTCCCAGTTTTTAATTTTATCCCGGCGGCCAGTTTATGACCGCCAGTTTTTTCTAATAACCCTTCCTGCTGGCACTTTTTTAAGTTTTTATAAATATCAAATGGTTCAATACTTCTAGCACTTCCCTTTAATGTCAGACTATCAATAACAATAGCTGGTTTATTATATTTGCTGGAGAGTTTGCCAGCTATCAGTCCGACTAATCCTCTCAGAATTTTACCTTTAACGAGAATTACATTTAATTCAGGTTTGATCTTTTTATCAACTATTTTCATTATTCTATCTGTCAGTTCTTTCCGCTTCTCATTATTTGAAATTAATTGATGGGCAAGTTGATTTAAATCTTGAGCAGGTCTTCTTTCTTCATATAGCAACAAATCGAGTACAGGCTCAGGGGAGCCTAGCCTTCCTGTTGCATTAATGGCAGGGCCTATCTGATAGCCTAAATCTGATGCAGTAATAGATTCATTGGATGGACATAATAAAAAGATTAATTGCTCCAGTCCAGGGTTAATATCACCAGAACGAAATTTTTCAAGGCCTGCTGCAACAATATATCTGTTTTCTCCGACAAGAGGAACAACATCTGCTACAGTCGATAGAGTTACAAGATCAAGAACCTCTGTAAATGTTTCTTCTAATAAAGCCTGAGCAACTCGCCAGGTAATACCTCCTCCAGAAAATTCTTTGAATTTATAACTTCCGTTCTTAACTTTTAAGTCAATATAATTGTTTCCTAGAATTTTTAGACTCTCTGGGTCATCATTCTCATGATGGTCTAATACTATTACCTCAATATCATTATCTTTTAATTCTTTTATCTCTGTCTGGTTTGAAATTCCACAATCAAGGGTAATCACCAGTGAAGGCTTTAAATCATTTTTGATTATACCAACAGCCTTTTCTGAAAGTCCATAATCATCCCGATATCTATCACCATTTAAGATTTTAATATTAGCTTTATTATTATATTTTTTAACTGCTTTATAAAGAATAGCAGCTGATGTCAGACCATCACAATCAAAGTCACAGAAAATTACTATTGAGCCATTTTCTATATGTTCTTTTAATATGCCAAGTACATTATCAATATTAGGAATATCATGATAGGATTGAAGTTTATCCAGCGATGGGTTTAAAAAATCAATTAATTTCTCTTCGGTATCAATCTCCCGCTGTACTAAAATTTTACTTATACTTTCATCTATATCAAACGTTTGTGCAATCTCCTGATAATTCATATTTGCCTCCGGTTAATAAGTTTTAGTTCTACTTATATAATATAACATCAAATATATTGGATAGCAAAAATCTTTAAGACTTGACAAATAAATAATTCTTATAGTATAATTTAAGCAAGTAAATTGTTAAAAAATTTAAATATTTAGGTTGAGATATTAGAGAGGCCTTTTTGAACAGTAAATTCTCCCGCTGGATTTCTGTGTCAAAAAGGTTTTTTTATTTAAAAATTCAAAAGGAGGTATAACAAAATATGGCAAAGTTATTTGGAGAGTTCGATAAACTTGAATCTGATTTTGCTGATTTTACTGAAATGGTTGGGGTTTGTATGACAAAATCTCTGGAAGCTTTATTTCTTTATTTAGAAGAAGGGGAAAGTGAAAGGGTTAAAGAACTTACTCATATTGTCCATAAACATGAAAGTAAAGCCGATGAAAAGAGACGGGATATTATTACCAGCATTTTAAATGGAAGCTTAATGCCCCATACCAGAAGTGATATGTTAAATCTAATAGAATCTATAGATGATATTGCAGACTTTTCAGAAGATATTATAGATGAGATAATCTTCCTTGGTTTAAAATTCGAGTATCTTGAAATTGAAAAGGGTAAAGAGATGGAAGAGTTGCTGTTAGAACAATATAGTAAATTAACCAAAGGTCTAAATCTTCTATTTAAAGATATGGACCAGGCTTTAGTCTATGCCCATCAACTTGAAGAGATTGAATCTAAGCTTGATGATATAGAAGAAGAGTTAATTAGAAATGTTGGTCAGAATGAAGAATTAGATACGGCCAGTAAACTTTCCCATCGAAACCTGATAAAAAACATATCTGACCTGGCAGATGTTATTGAAAAGGTCGGCGATGTAATAGAAATAGTAATCTCCGTAAGGCGAGGATAGAGTAGTTAGAAAGGGGTCATTCTATGTGGTATCTTTTATCAGGAATATATCTTGGTGGAACTCTTGGAGCCAATGATGCAGCCAATATCTTTGGAACTGCTGTTATTACTAAAGCCCTTAAATTTAAAACAGCTGCTTTATTAAGTATTATATTTGTTATTATTGGCTCTGGCCTTGAAGGGGCTGGCGGAATGGAAACCCTCGGTGGTCTTGCAGAACAGACACTCTTAACAGCATTTTTAAGCTCACTGGCTGCTGCCCTTACTGTTACTTTAATGACCGTACTGGAATTGCCTGTATCAACATCACAGGCTGTTGTTGGAGCCATAATTGGTGGTAACATCTTAACAGGAACTGTTGACTTCTCTCCACTTATACCAATCTTATTTGCCTGGATATTAACTCCGATTGGAGGCCTTGTGATTTCTTTTATTTTATATAAGTTATATTCAATATTTGTACAACATAGAATTAATAATCTTAAATATTTTGAGACATTTGTTAGAGTTGGGCTTGTCCTGGCTGGAATGTATGGAGCCTATTCATTAGGAGCCAATAATGTTGCCAATGTAAT
>SLSL01000173.1 GCA_007130465.1 Halanaerobiaceae bacterium
ATACAGAGACGCTGACTTATTCCCTGTTATGGGGCAACGATAACGGTAAGCTGTTTACGGGAGAACCGTACGTGCAGTTTGACGAGAGGTCCCAGCTGTAAAAGGCTGGTCCTACTCTATTATATTAACCACATTTTGACCAGCCACAGCTATTGCAGACTACACAGCCTCCATCGCTGGCTAGTTCACCTTTACATTCTGGACATTTTCTAATTTCTTCAGGATTATTTTTGAAGTTAAAACCTCTGACTGCTTCGGCAGCTTTTTCTTTAACTGCCTCAGAATTGAAGTTTTTATCTTTAATAGTTAAATCACCGTTTTCATTAGAGATCTCAAGAGCTCTACCAATGGCATCTGGACAGGAAAGATTTCTTACTTCGGTCCTGATCATTGCTGCTTCACAGCGGATCCCTTTAAGTTGATCTGTTATTTCTTCGACAGGCATACCACTTCTTAATGCCAGAGAAGTTAGTCGACTTATGGCTTCAGATTGAGCATGGCAGCCGCCACCTTTTCCTGTGGTTGTAAATAGCTCGCAGATACCTTCTTCGTCAGAATTTATTGTTATATATAATTTGCCGCAGCCAATAAGGGTTTTTTCAGTTGTGCCGACTGTTACCTTAGGCCGGTCTCTTTTGCTTTTACTATCTTTTTTATCCTGATCGCTAGATTTTGTTGTTAAAACCTGTCCTGAACGACTACCATCTCTGTAAATAGTAATACCTTTGCAGCCTAGCTTATAAGCTAATTCGTAAGCTTCTTTTACATCTTCTTTTGATGCGTCATTTTTAAAGTTAATAGTTTTGCTGACAGCATTATCAACATGTTTTTGGAAAGCTGCCTGAGTTTTTATATGCCAGTCTGGGCTAATATCATGAGATGTAATGAATATTTCTTTTAGATCATCAGGTATTTCATCAATTCCCTGGATTGAACTCTGGCTGGCTAATTTTTCCTTAAGATCATCGCTCATGAGGCCTCTTTCTTCAGCAAGTTGAGCAAATATAGGATGGAGTTCAACTAATGTTTCATCGATTACATGTCTCTCATATGCCAGGGCAAATAATGGTTCGATTCCACTGCTGGTGCCAGCAATTATACTGATTGAACCAGTTGGAGCTATTGTAGTTGTTGTTGCATTTCTGTATTCTTTTTCATAAATACTTTTATCAAAATTAGGAAATGGACCCCGTCTTTTAGCCAGTTCATGGGAGGCTTCTTTTGCTTTTTTATTGATGAAGCCCATAATATCTTCTGCTGTTTCAACTGCTTCCTGACTGTTATAGGCCAGGCCTAATTTTAATAGCATATCACTGTAGCCCATAACTCCTAAACCGATTTTTCTATTACCCTGAACCATTTCAGTTATTTTATCAAGGGGAAATTCACTCATATCAATAACATTATCTAGAAAATGGACTGCTTTTTTGACTGTACTGGCTAATTTATCATAATTTATTTCAGCGTTGCCAATAGGGCCATCAGTCATTTTAGAAAGATTAATAGATCCTAAATTACAGGCTTCAAAAGGTAATAAGGGTTGTTCGCCACAGGGATTGGTACTTTCAATTTCCCCAATTTCCGGTGTAGGGTTTTCTTCGTTAATTTTATCTAAAAAGATAATTCCAGGTTCCCCGTTTTTATAAGCCATTTCAACTATTAGATTAAAGATTTCATTAGCATCTTCAAGTCTGTCAATTTTACCAGTTCTAGGATTTATTAATTCATATTTTTCGTCATTTATATAAGCTTCCATAAAATCTTCGGTTATAGCTACTGATATATTGAAATTATTTAATTGGTCTTCATCTTCTTTACAGGTTATGAAATCCCTGATATCAGGATGGTCAACTTTCATGACACCCATATTAGCTCCCCGTCTTTTACCACCCTGTTTAACTGTATTAGTGGCCTCATCGAAGATTCTCATAAATGAGATTGGTCCACTGGCAACTCCTCCAGTAGTTTTAACTATATCATTTTTGGGACGGATCCGGGAAAAGCTAAAACCGGTACCGCCTCCACTTTTATGTATCAAGGCAGCATTTTTGATGGAATCAAAAATTCCGTCCATGCTATCTTCTACTGGCAGGACAAAACATGCACTTAGTTGCTGAAGGTCATTATCTGCATTCATTAGGGTAGGAGAGTTTGGAAGAAATTCTAATTTGGCCATCATTTCATAAAATTCAGTGGCTGACTCTTCTACAGGTTCGTCATATATTGCATTAGCTTCAGCGATATTATTTGCTACTCGCAAAAACATATCTTTAGGTGTTTCAATAAGATTTCCATCTGGATCTTTTTTCAGGTATCTTGCTTCTAAAATTCGGATACTGTTTTCTGTAAGATCTGGCTCAATCATTTTTATTACCACCTTTTCTTTTTATATTCTTTATTTATTATATCAGATTTTAAAGTGAAATTAAATGGTCAATTTCTATATATAGTATTATTTTTCAAAAACAACCACTATATATCGTGGCTGCGATATCATTAAAAGATATTTATTGATATCTATTCATTGATAATGTAAGATAATATATAGAAATAGTAAACTAAAATAGTCTATTAGGGGGACAAATGATGTTAAACCAAAAATTTAGTAAAATGGAAGTTATAGAGATGGCGAAAGATATTGAAAAGAGAGGCTTGGATTTTTACAGATCGCAAGCAGATAAGACAAATAATGAAGAAATTAGAGAATTGTTTTTAAGGCTTGCCGGTGATGAAAAAGACCACTTTGAAAGATTTGATAATCTAGGGAAATCAATAAAAGAGAACTCAGATTATAAGGAAGATCATGTTTATGATGAACAGGTAAGTACTTATCTTAATGCTTTAGTTGAGTTTGCAATTTTTCCTGGTGATGAATTAATTAATAAAGAGTTTAATTCAATGGAGGAAGTTTTAAAACTTGCGATTCAAGCGGAAAAAGATTCAATTCTATTATATACTGAAATGCTGGATCAACATTCTGGCATTACAGTGGATATAATAGAAAAATTAATTGATGAAGAAAAAAAGCATCTTCAGGATTTAGTTAAACTAAATGCAAGCTTATAGTTAAATGGAATATGTTTATATAGTAGAATGCAGAGATAATACTCTTTATACAGGTTATACTAATGATCCAGCGAGACGAATAAAAGAGCATAATTTAGGTGATGGGGCTAAATATACTAGAGGTAGAGGCCCGGTTAAATTGGTTTATTTAGAGGAATTTACTGATAAGAGTGAAGCCATGAAGAGGGAATATGAGATTAAACAACTTTCCAGGTCAGAAAAGTTAAAGTTGATAAGAAATAAGAAAGGAGACAATTAATAATTGTCTCCTTTAAGTTATTATTATTATATTAATTATCCAGAGCAGGGAGTTTATCAAATTGCCCTAAGAATCTAGGTTCAGGATATAACTGGACGTTAAATTTATTTTTCACTTCATCTTGAACAGTAATCATTAATTCGATAATATCTGTAGCTTTTGCATTATTAGCATTTATAATAAATCCGGCATGCTTTTTTGAAACCATAGCACCGCCTGTTTTTCTGCCTTTTAAGCCGGCTTTTTCGATAAGGAGGCCTGCATAGTTATCTGGAGGTCTTTTGAAAGCACTGCCTGCACTTGGGTAATCCATTGGCTGTTTTGCCCAGCGCTTTTCGTATAATTCCTCCATTTTATTTCTTATCCTGGATTTAGGAGCAGGGCTTAATTCTAAGACTGCTTCCAATGCTACTAAGTTATTTTCCTGGAGGATGCTATAACGATAATCTAATTTCAACTTATCTCTGGTATATTCGATTACACCTTTATTATTAGAGAATAATTTGGTTTTTTTAATTACCTGTTTCATCTCTCCACCATATGCACCTGCATTCATAAATATCGCTCCACCAAGACTTCCAGGGATACCACAGGCAAATTCCATTCCAGTCAGACTATTATCAGCAATTTCATCACATAAATCTTTTAAAGAGACGCCTGTTTCAGCTATTACTTTATTATCCTGAAAACTGATTTTATTTAATTTAGACATAGCTATAATTGCTCCATTATATCCTTTGTCAGAAACAATTATATTACTGCCTCCACCTAAAACAAAATATCTGATATCAAATTCATCTACAAGTTCTAAGGATTTAATTAAATCTGTTTTGTTTTCTGGCTCAATAAAGATGCTGGCAGGACCACCAACTTCAAAAGAAGTATGTTTTGCCAGTGGTTCATTTTCTTTAAAACTTATTTTTGATTTCTGTAATTTACTTTTAAATAGTTTGGTTTTATCTGCCATTAATTAAACCTCTCCTTGAATTCTCTCTTTTTCAATATTAGCAAATACTTCTTCGATAAATGGTTGGAAATCAAGATTGCTCTCAGTCTGTTCGGTTCTTTTCAGTCTAGGCCTGGTAATAGGGCTATCAGGCAAAAATAATGAACAGCAATCTTCAAAGGGTAAAGTTGAAGTTTCATATGTTCCGATTTCTTTTGCTTCTTTAATTATATCATCTTTGTCTCTGGTAATTAATGGTCTAAGCAAGGGTAGTTCAGCTACATCACCGATTGTCCTAAGGCTGGCCAGAGTCTGGCTGGCAACCTGGCCGACACTATCCCCTGTAATTAAGGCCTGGACATTAAGTTTTAATCCTAACCTGGAAGCTATTCTAAGCATCATTCTTCTTAAAATAGTAATTGAATAGTCATCATGACAGTTCTTATGAATTTCTTTCTGTAAATTGGTTATATTTACGATATAAAGGTCTGTATCTCCATTATATTTAGCCAGAGTCTTTGCCAGCTCTCTAACTTTTTCAAGATTACGTTCCCCTGTATATGGCGGAGTATGGAAATGAATAAAATTTAACTTTACTCCTCGGCGAATAATTTCCCAGCCGGCAACAGGACTATCGATTCCTCCTGAAAGCAGCAGTAACGCAGATTCGGCGCTGCCAACAGGTAAGCCACCAGTGCCTGAATAGGTATCTATAAATAAATAAATACCGCTTTTGCGGATATCCAGTTCTATTGTTGTATCAGGGTTATCTAAGTCTACAGTTAGTTGTTCATTATCACCCTGATTGATTTTTTCATGAATGTAGCCGCCAACTTTTCTGCTAACTTGAGGGCTTTCTAAAGGGAATCCTTTATTTGCTCGATTAGTTCTTACTCTAAAAGTTGAAGGTAATACTGGATTCTTTTTCTGAAAAAGTTTAAATGCAGTTTGACTTAAATTTTGAATATCGCTTTCAGGCTCTAAATTTACTGCTGGACTGAAAGAGACTATTCCTGGAACAGTTTTTAAAGTTTCTATAACTTCCTGGCTGATTTCTGCTTTCTCTTCTTCAAAATATAAAAAGAATCTCCCAAAAGTTCTATCTACTTTAAAATCTAATTTATTTTTAAGCCGTCTATTTAAATCATCTTCTAAGGCATCGGCAAATTTTGAAAAATTATGGCCTTTAAGCCCCATTTCTCCATATCTTATAATAATTAATTTATACATTTAATCACCTCTTAATTTATAATAAAAAATTGATTTCTTCTTTTAAAATATCAATAAATTTGTTAGCTTCTTCTTTATTATTGAAGCTTGATAGACTTATTCTGATTGAACTAGATGTTATATTATCATCCAGGCCCATTGCTTCCAGGACATGATCAGTCTTGATATTACTTCCAACACAGGCTGAGCTACTTGAAATATAAATATCTCGATGATTTAGGGCATTTACAACAACTTCTCCTGGCAAACCAGGAAGAGAAAGATTGATAATATGGGGAGCCGAATTTTCTGGTGTGTTAATGATTAATTCTGGGATTTCTACTTTAATTCTGCTAATAATATGGCTTTTGATTTTATTAATATAATTATTAAATTTATTATTATTTAAATTATTAATTGCTTCTGCAATACTAGCTATCCCTGGAA
>SLSL01000226.1 GCA_007130465.1 Halanaerobiaceae bacterium
AAATTATAATTTAATAAATTTACCTGGTCTGGCCTCTTTAATATATTCACCATTCTGATATACAGGGGTACCATTAACCAGTAAGAGGTTAACTCCTTTAGATAATTGAGAAGGTTTCTCATAGGTTGCACTAGATTCAATTTCTTCAGGATCAAAGACCACAATATCAGCTATTTTGCCTTCAGAAATTGTACCTCTATCATCAAAACCAAATTTATTTGCCGGAAGCCTTGTCATCTTATCAAGGGCAGTTTCTAATGACAAAATTTTCCGTTCACGAACTTCCTCCCCAAGTATTTTAGAATAGGTTCCATATAATCTGGGATGGGGTTGACCATTTATAGTCAGACCGTCGGATCCAACAAGCACATCAGGGTTAGCCAGAATATTATCAACATCATCCTGACTGGTACTAAAGATCAAAATTGTAATCCGACCCTCGCCTTCAATAATCAGATTATACAGGGCATCATGGAGGTCTTCGCCCATAAGTTCAGCAATCGTAGCCAGGCTTTTATTCTGATATCTCTTCATAAATTCTTTAGGTACTGAGTTTACTATAATATTATCCCAGCCAGCTGATTTAATGATGTTATCCCAGTTAGGTATCCCTGCTTCGATATCTTCAGACAGCTTTTCTCTAAAACAGCTGGTATTTTTTAAGTGATCAAGCAGGTTTTCAACTCCATCGACCATCGACCATTGAGGCAATAATGCTGTAATTAAAGTTGAACCAGCCTGATATGGATATTGATCTGCATGGAAATCCAGACCTTCTTCCCGTGCTTTTCCAAATAATGATAGAATATAATCTGACTGACCCCAGATCTCTCTCCCTGATAAATTGAGATGAGAAATTTCAATTTTTACCCCAGTATTCCTGGCCAGTTCAATATTTTCTTTGATACAATCTTCAAGTTGATCTGATTCATTTCTAAGATGAGTCGTATAGACTTTATTATTCTTAGCCAGGATTCTAGCCAGATATTCAATCTCTTTTTGATCTGCATATGAGCTTGGCGGATAAAGCAAACCTGTTGACATGCCAACTGCTCCTTGATCCAGGGCTTCCTGTAAAAATTCTCCCATTTTTTTCAGTTCATCAACTGTCGCTTTACTATCGGTAAAACCCTTAACCGCCAGTCTGATTGAACCATGAGCAACTAATGAAGCTGTATTGATTCCCAGACCTCTTTTTTCTAATTTATTTGAAAAACCCTGTAGATCATTCCAATCAAATTCAACCCCGTCAAGATTAAAAATACCGCTATTATAATCTTTTAACTCTTCCTTTCTTTTTTCAACCATTGGATAAAAACCAAGGCCACAATTCCCAAGCAGGACTGTTGTTACTCCCTGGGGGATTTTGGGTGCTACAGTTCCTGTCTGCAATATCTCCATCTCATCATGGGTGTGGACATCGATGAAACCTGAAGATACAACCTTATCTTTTGCAAAAAAAACTTCTTTAGCATCAGAAACTGATATGTTGGATTTCAAACTTGCTATTTTGCCATCTTTAATAGCTAAATCAGTTCTCTGCCAGCCCTGATACTTACTAAAAAATACATTTCCATTTTTAATTAAATAATCGTACATACTCTCTCCCTCTTTTCTAGCATTTAATAACAGATATCCAAAATTACGTTTAAATAAATTTTTACTGCTGCAATTAAATCTTCTATCTTTAAACTCTCATCTCCTGAATGACATTTTTCAGGTAACCCTGGACCAAAAACAAGCGATGGTATCTTTAATTTATTTGCAAATAAAGCAGCATCACTCCACCCACGAAAATATGTTAGGCTATTATCTCTATCAGTAAATTTATTTAATGAGCTCTGAAGGGAATCTGTCAATTTGTTTTCATCAATACCTGTCAGAGGCATATTTTTTAATGGGCAGACTCTATCTTCCATTGTAATAACCTCAGTAGTATACCCTGGATAAGTTGAGTTAACTTTTGCCAGCAATCTATCTATTTCTTCATAAATACTCTTCCGACTCTCTTCAGGAGTATAACGTCTATCAACCTCTAAAACTGTTATATTTGGAACGATATTAGGGTCGTCACCACCAGACATTACTCCAACATTAATAGTTGGTGGGCTAACAAAGGAATTCTCCCTGGCCATTAATTTATAATTTAATTTTTCAATTTCTGAGGCAATTCTAGCCCCATGATAGATTGTATTCTGACCTTTTTCAGGGGTGCTACCATGAGCAGAGCGGCCTTTAATTACAATCTTATACCATTCCATACCTTTATGGGCATGACAGATTCTTAAGTCTGTTGGTTCACCAACTATAGCAAAATCAGCTTCTATTTCATCTTCAATTAATTTTACAGAACCTAATGATTGCTGTTCCTGGTCAATTACCCCAGTAAAAATTAAATTTCCTTTCAATTCTATATTACCCTCAGCAATTATAACCATAGCAGAGATCATAGCTGCCAGAGATCCCTTCATATCAACTGAACCTCTCCCTTTAATATAACCATTATTAACTTCAGGAGAATATGGCGGAATAACCATATTATATGGAGGAATCGTATCGGTATGACCATTTAATAAAAGACTGCTACCAGTTTTATTCCCAGGTATTTTTGCAATTATATTAGGTCTATTTTCTTCAATATATTCCAGATCAATATCGCTTATCCCATGTTCAGCGAGATAATTAGCAATAAACTCAACCTGTTTATCCTCCTGCCATTCTACATTTTTATGGCTAGGAATCTTAATCATCTCTTTCAGTAAATTTATAGTCGATTCTTCACTATAATTATCTAGAAGCTGATTAATCAGTTTTTCTTTCTCTAATTTCATAGGAAAATTCCTTTCAAAGTTTTTTAGGCAAATCCTAATAGCCTCGGTAAGAACATTGGAATAGCTGGAACATAAGTAATCAACATTAGAACTGCAAATTCACAGAGGATAAATGGCCAGATCTCTTTAGTTATTTCTTCTAATGAAAGTTTTGAAATACCGCAGGCAACAAATAGACAGGCTCCTAAAGGAGGTGTCATTAATGCTATATTTAAATTAACAACCATTATTATCCCAAAATGTAATGGGTGAACTCCAACACTGACAGCCAGGGGGTGAAGAATTGGGCCTAATATAATTAGAGCTGCTGTCATATCCATAAACATTCCAAGGATTAGTAATATTAAGTTTATGATAAGTAGAACAACTATTTTATTTTCGCTAAAACCTAAGATCATATTACCGATCATTGTCGGCACCTGCTCATTAGATAAAATCCAGCCTAATACTGCTGCAGCAGATAAGATTATAAAGACTGAGCCTGAATTTTTTACCATATTATAAAGCAACTCAGGTATATCTTTTAATTTTAAATTTTTAAATATAAAAAAGCCTACAAATAGAGCATATAATACAGCAATAGCAGCAGCTTCAGTAGGTGTAAAGACTCCACTTAAAATACCCCCAAGAATTATTACTGGCATTAAAAGCGGTATAAAGGCATCTTTAAAGGCTATTCCCATCTCTTTAACAGAAGCTCTTTTCTCTCCAATTGGATAATTCCTCTTCTTTGAAATAATTCCTGCAAGAATCATCAGTGAACCACCGACCAATACACCTGGAACAACTCCAGCTGCAAACAGCCCGGCTATTGAAACATTCATCAGTGATCCATAAATAACCATGATAATACTAGGTGGAATTATTGGACCGATTATCGATGAAGCCGCCGTAATTGCTGCAGAAAAATCTTTATCATAACCATCTTCGACCATTGCTGGAATAAGCATTGTACCCAAAGCTGCTGTATCAGAGACTGCTGCACCAGTAAGCCCTGCAAAAAAGATACTAACTAAAATATTTACATGGGCCAGACCACCTCGGATATGACCGACAAATACATTAGCCAGTTTAACCAGTCTATGAGTTATCTGGATTTTATTCATTATATCTCCAGCCAGCATAAAGAAAGGCATTGCCATTAGAGCAAACATGTCAATCCCTGAATAGAAATTCTGTGGAATCAGCCTCATAATAACAGGTGAATCCATTCTTAAAAATGCCAGAACTGCTGTTACACCAAGAGCAAAGGCAATTGGGGTCCCTGCCAGTAAAAATAGAAAAAAAACGACCACTATAAATTGAACCATTTAGACTGCCTCCTCTGCTGTTAGGTCGATTATTATCTGAAGAATTTGCTGAATACCTGTAAGTAAACCTGCTACCGGCACAGACAAAAGCGGCCAGAACATTGAAATACCAAGAGCCGGAGAAGATTGCCTTGTAGCTCGCTCAGCTGCAGAAAAACCTTCTTTTGTTAAGTAATATAAAAATAGAAGTACAAATAATTGCGTTATTAATCTAATAATTTTTTTAGGAATTGGCGGAAATCTATCTATAACTAATTTAATGCCAACATGCTCTCTTTCTTTTAAAGATATACTTGCAGCCACTAAGGCCATCCAGATCATAAGATATCTAGCCAATTCTTCAGTCCAGAGAAAAGGATTTCTCAGAACATAGCGCCAGAATGTTCCAATCAGAACAACTACCACCATTATTCCTCCAATAATAATTAGTGGATATGCTGTAATTCTTTCTAATATATGTGCTATCATTTTTGCATTATTATGGAGTTTTTCTCTCATACTCTTAACCTCCTGAAATCTGAACCTGGGAGTTAAGCACTCCCAGGAATTTGATAAACTAATGTATTACTTATAAAGTTCTGCTTCTACCTGCTCAACAGCCTCTAATAATCTATTAGCAAAATCTACTCCAGCTTCTCCCATATCATCTTCTATTGCCTCTAATACTGCAGGGATAGCTGCATCTCTAAACATTTGAAGTTCTTCTGCACTTGGAGCATATACTTCAGCACCAGCTTCTTCCAAGAAATCAACACCATACGTTGTAATTCCAGTTAAGACTTTATGGCCTCTGCCAACAACCTTAGCAGCATCGACTGCATTGGCAAAAATTCTTTTCTGCTCATCTGTTAAAGAATCATAAAACTCAGAACTTGTAACCCACCAGTCAGTACCATATAGGTGATTTGTTAGAGTTGCATAATCCTGAACTTCCTGAAGACCACCAATAGCCATTATAGGGATCGGATTATGCTGACCATCAATAACACCAGTTTGCAATGAAGTATAAAGCTCTGACCAATCAATCGGAGTTGCTGAAGCACCTAATGATCTCATCATAGCTATATGAGAAGGTACTGACATAACTCTAAATGAAATTCCTTCCATATCTTCAGGTGTTCTAATTGGTCTAACATTATTACTTAAGACATAAAAATCTCCAGCTGAAGTTGTTAATAATTTCAAGCCTGTTTCTGTTTCCATATCTTCACTTAATCTTTGACCAAATTCACCATCAATTACCCTATAAGCTACAGCATGATTTGGAAATGCAAAAGGAAGGTCAAAAGCATTAATGGGCTCATAGAACTGAGAAAGACCACCAATTGAAGCAACATTAACCTGAACTATGTTAGCCTGTGTTAATTCCAACCTTTCTCTCTGACGACCCATAGCATTACCTGGATAGATATTAACAAACATTTCATTATTAGATTCTGTTTCGATTACATTTTTAAATGCAAGAGCAGCAGCATGGGAACTGGAAGTCTCAACATCACCAGGTTCTTCATGGGCAAGTTTAATTTCCAATGGTGCAGCAAAAACTGAGGTCGAAATAAATAGGACAGCGATTAGTACAATAAGAACCGTTCTTAATCTTTTTGACATTTTGTTTCCTCCCCGAAATTATAATATGAATCTTTGTTATTAATATATGCAATTATAATACCAGGAAAGTTATTTTATTAAAAATATTTTAAAAAGCCAGGCTCAGCCTTAATTTTCAGATAATAATAAATTTAGTCACTATAAAAAAACTGGTTATAAAACAAATAAATAATTCCT